>NZ_JBICKE010000050.1:0-10797 GCF_043103865.1 Pseudomonas sp. yb_5 | reverse complement strand
CGGCGCTCGATCTCACAGGCGCAGAATGCGTCGAGGCGGACACGTGGCGGCGCTCGATCTCACAGGCGCAGAATGCGTCGAGGCGGACACCTGGCGGCGCTCGATCTCACAGGCGCAGAATGCGTCGAGGCGGACACCTGGCGGCGCTCGATCTCACAGGCGCAGAATGTGTCGAGGCGGACACCTGGCGGCGCTCGATCTCACAGGCGCAGAATGCGTCGAGGCGGACACGTGGCGGCGCTCGATCTCACAGGCGCAGAATGCGTCGAGGCGGACACGTGGCGGCGCTCGATCTCACAGGCGCAGAATGCGTCGAGGCGGACACCTGGCGGCGCTCGGTCTCACAGGCGCAGAATGTGTCGAGGCGGACACCTGGCGGCGCTCGGTCTCACAGGCGCTGAACTCCTCAAGGCATGCACGCTGCGGCTCGACGCCCCTCCATGGTCCTCATGCCACATCCCGCAGCCGACCGCCCGTCGCCCCTGCGAAAGTTCCTGTCGCTTTGTCGTCAGAAGCTGTCGCCCCACTGTAAATTTATCCGCAACGCCGGTAGAATCGGTACCTTTCCGTACAACCCCGTGGAGTGATGGCATGGCGGACGTAAAAAAGGTCGTACTGGCGTATTCCGGCGGCCTTGATACTTCGGTGATTCTCAAGTGGCTGCAGGATACCTACAACTGCGAAGTGGTGACCTTCACCGCTGACCTGGGTCAGGGCGAAGAGGTCGAACCGGCTCGTGCCAAGGCCCAGGCAATGGGCGTTAAAGAGATCTACATCGATGACCTGCGCGAAGAGTTCGTGCGTGATTTCGTGTTCCCGATGTTCCGCGCCAACACCGTCTACGAAGGCGAGTACCTGCTGGGTACTTCCATCGCCCGTCCGCTGATCGCCAAGCGTCTGATCGAAATCGCCAACGAAACCGGCGCCGACGCCATTTCCCATGGCGCCACCGGCAAAGGTAACGACCAGGTGCGCTTCGAGCTGGGTGCCTATGCCCTGAAGCCAGGTGTCAAGGTCATCGCCCCATGGCGCGAGTGGGACCTGCTGTCCCGCGAGAAGCTGATGGACTACGCCGAGAAGCACGGCATCCCGATCGAGCGCCACGGCAAGAAGAAGTCGCCGTACTCGATGGACGCCAACCTGCTGCACATCTCCTACGAAGGCGGTGTCCTGGAAGATACCTGGACCGAGCACGAAGAAGACATGTGGCGCTGGAGTGTCTCGCCTGAGAACGCCCCGGACCAAGCTACCTACATCGAGCTGACCTACCGCAATGGTGACATCGTTGCCATCGACGGCGTCGAGAAATCCCCGGCCACCGTCCTCGCCGACCTGAACCGTATCGGTGGTGCCAACGGCATCGGCCGCCTGGACATCGTCGAGAACCGTTACGTCGGCATGAAGTCGCGCGGTTGCTACGAAACGCCTGGCGGTACCATCATGCTCAAGGCTCACCGTGCCATCGAGTCGATCACCCTGGACCGCGAAGTCGCTCACCTGAAAGATGAGTTGATGCCCAAGTATGCCAGCCTGATCTACACCGGCTACTGGTGGAGCCCGGAGCGTCTGATGCTGCAACAGATGATCGATGCTTCGCAGGTCAACGTGAATGGTGTGGTGCGCCTGAAGCTGTACAAGGGCAATGTGACCGTGGTGGGCCGCAAGTCGGACGATTCGCTGTTCGATGCCAACATCGCCACCTTTGAAGAAGATGGTGGTGCCTACAACCAGGAAGACGCTGCTGGCTTCATCAAGCTCAACGCACTGCGTATGCGCATTGCCGCCAACAAGGGCCGTTCGCTGCTCTGATTGCTGGCCTGTGCGAAAACCCCGGCTCAATCCGGGGTTTTTTTATGCCTGCGGAAAGGCGGGTTGTTCAACTTCGAGGGTTTACATCTTCGCCCTCAAGTGCGCTGATCGAAAGCTGCGCACATTGACGTCTGTCCAGATTACAAAAGCGCCAGACGCGCGCGGGCTCGGGCGGTTGGGCAAGTGCGTGCAAGAGTTGTTGTTCCATCATGCGACAGGCGTCGGGGCCGGAGAACATGAATGTGACAGGTTCGCCCTGTATCGCCTCGGGGGCATCATTGGCAATAACGGGTGTGGCCATACTGTTCAGTGCTGGTGTGTTGTCGTGTGCTGTGTTGTTGGGAAGCGGGCTATAGAACGACTTGTAATTGAAGTTGAGTGTCAGAAAAAACAGTGCTGTCAGAAAGAATGGAAAACCTACCAGGAACCAGGTGTAGAGCTTTTGGCTGGACTCGCCGAGAAATGGCAGTGTGGCAAGGGCGGAGGCTTCGATAATCCCCGCGAAGATGGCAATGATCGTCAGCGGGGCGACAGGTTGTGCTTGGGTCATAGGGGCCGTCTCCAGCGGTTTTGCCCATCTTTACCTTACCGCTGTACTCAACTAAAGGCTGGATTGTTTCCCGGGGGAGGAATGATCGTCAGAGAACCTCGTTGTGTTGCCTTTTCAGCGCGTTCGAGTCGGAAGTTCTCCTCTACTGAAGATCAGTACTCAACTGGCGCGTTTATGTCAGTGGGTAGTACCGTTTCTTTCGGTGATAAGAAATTTATTTGTTACAACCATAGTCATAGTGTGTAGGAAGTTTCTGTAAGTTCTGTAGGTTTTGTCTGTCAATGGCTTTCACTGGTAAATCGCCGCGCCAGCAGGCGTCCTGTCGGTTATCGTGGCGTGCCAAAGCAACAACAATGTATGGATATCGCATGAATAAAGTGCTTATCGTGGATGATCATCCGGTCATACGCCTGGCCGTACGCATGCTGATGGAGCGGCATGGGTATGACGTTGTGGCGGAGACTGACAATGGGGTGGCTGCGCTGCAGCTGACACGGCAACACCTGCCGGATATTGTGGTGCTGGATATCGGTATCCCGAAACTGGATGGCCTGGAGGTAATCGCCCGCATGGCGACATTCAGCCCGGGTAGCAAGGTACTGGTGCTGACGTCGCAGGCCCCCGGCAACTTTTCGATGCGCTGCATGCAGGCGGGGGCGGCGGGTTACGTGTGCAAGCAGCAGGAGCTTACCGAGCTGCTTAGCGCTATCAAGGCTGTGTTGTCGGGTTACAGCTACTTCCCCAACCAGGCCTTGCATGCGTCACGTGGCAGGGGGGCGGGCAGCGAGACGGATATGGTGAATCGCCTTTCTGCGCGAGAAATGACGGTGCTGCAACAGCTGGCGCGAGGGCGTTCGAACAAGGAGATTGCCGACAGCATGTACCTCAGTAACAAGACAGTCAGTACCTACAAGTCGCGGCTGTTGCTCAAGCTCAATGCACGGTCACTGGTTGACCTGATCGAGCTGGCGCAACGGCAAGGTCTGAACTGATCCCGGGCCTTGGCAAAGCCTCCAGTCAGGAAGCTTTGCCAAGGCTATGGATCCATGACTACAGGACCAGAACTACAGGTCGTAATCGAAATCGGCCAGCTGCTTTTGCAGGCGCCGTTCTTCCAGCATGTTGTCGATGGTGCGGCGTTTGCTCAGGTTGGTCTTTGCGGTTTCTACTTGTGGTTCCGCGTCATCGTCTGCGGCAACAAAATCATCATCGATCGACAGGTCGTCTTTATCGGTACTCATGAGTCGCTCCAAGCCAAGGGGCCATTGGCCGACCTTATAACCAGAAAGCAGACGCTGGTAAAAAAGATTTTTTCAATCGACGTGAGTGGTTTCTGGCTATTGGCTCAATCGTCGGAGGTTTTGTGCTTGTACTCGCACAAATCTTCGATCCTGCAGCTGCCGCACCTTGGCTTGCGCGCCTGGCACACGTAGCGCCCGTGCAGGATCAGCCAATGGTGGGCGTCGAGCAGGTAGTCTTTAGGTACAAACTTGACCAGTTTCTTTTCCACTTCCAGCACCGTTTTGCCTGGTGCGATACCCGTGCGGTTACTCACGCGGAAAATGTGGGTATCCACTGCCATGGCCGGTTGGCGAAACGCTGTGTTAAGCACCACGTTGGCGGTTTTTCGACCGACACCGGGTAGCGCCTCCAACGCTTCGCGGGTTTGCGGTACCTGGCTGTCGTGGCGCTCGATCAGCAGCCGGCACGCTTCTATGACATTCTTGGCCTTGCTGTTGTATAGCCCGATGGTCTTGATGTATTTGCTAAGGCCTTCAACGCCCAGGGCATAGATGGCCTCGGGGGTGTTGGCGACGGGGAACAGGCGGGCAGTGGCCTTGTTGACGCCGACGTCGGTGGATTGCGCGGACAGTGTCACGGCGACCAGCAGTTCAAACGGGGTCGTGTAGGCCAGTTCGGTCTTTGGGTCGGGGTTGTCTTCGTGCAGCCTGCGAAAAATCTCCAGGCGTTTGGCGGCATTCATGAAATCAGGGCTTTCCTTGACGATGTGGGTGGGCAGAGCCCGGATGCAGGCGATTGTACAAGGCCAACAGCAGTCCCAGCAGCAGTAGCGCACCGGGCGCGAGGCTGGCCAGGTGCAGCTCGGCATGGTCAGCCAGCCATTGGCGGCTGGCGCCCAGCAGCAGGCAACTGGCAAAGACAGCCCCGAGGTGCTTTGCCAGCGCGCGCCAGCGGCGTTGGTCTGGCAGCAGGTGGTCACTGGCCAGGCATTGCAGGCACAACAATGCGGGGTAGTGGCCCAGAGCAATGGCCAGTGGTAGTAGCCAGGCCCGCATGGCCAACTGCAGACAACTGGCCAGGGCTGCCAGCAGCAGCAGGCTGGCCAGTAGATATGCCCAGCTGGCCACGCGTTTACGCAGGGGTGCCAGCAACACTTGGTGCAGGCAGCCCATCACTGCTGCGCACAGGCCGATGGCCGCGCCTTCAGCCAGCGTTCGGGTGGCGCCTAACAGGGGCGCGATGCTCATGGCCAGCAGGCCAAACCTATTCATGTGCGGCGCCCTCCAGCAATACACTACGCTGTTCATCGAAATAACTCAGCGCGTCCTGCAATGCGGCGATCACTGCCCGCGAGGTTACGGTTGCGCCGGCCAATTGGTCAAAATCACCCTGGTCCCGCTTGAGTGCCCAGTGATCGCCCAGATAGCGATTGTCGAACTGCTTCAGCCACTGCAGCTGTGGGTCACTCAGGTGATCGCCAAGCCCCGGGCTTTCCTGTTGTTCGACAACCTGGCTGCCGATCAGTCGGCCGTCTGTGGCGATGGCGACGCTTAGTACGATTGGTCCGGCATACCCCTGCACCTGTGTGACCAAAATAATGGCGCTTGGCTTGTCTGCCATAGTGGCGCGGTAAGCTGCCAGGATACGGCTGTTGGGCCGCTGTGCGGCGGGCCTTGGCAGCGGGCTTTCCAGTGGCTGGTTGTCATGGCTGCCTTCGGGCAGCACGGCCAGCCGCTGGCGGCTTTGCATTTGTTTTTCGGCGCTGGCGATGGCTGGGCTGGTCCACTGCCGCCAGGCCAGGGTGGCAGACACTGCCAATACTCCAGTCAGCAGCAGCAGGCCCACATCCCGTCCCCCCCGCTTCATCGGGCTGCCTGCTGACGTTGCACAGCCATGCGCTCGAGTACCGGAGCCAAAAGATTCATCAGCAGAACGGCGAACGCGGTGCCATCCGGGAAGCTGCCCCAAGTACGAATCAGGTAGATAAGCAGCCCTGTTCCCAGGCCGAAGCACAGCTTGGCCCAGTCGTTTCTGGGGCCGGACACTGGCTCGGTCGCAATGAAGAATGCTGCCAGCATGGTCGAGCCGGAAAACAGGTGCAGCAAAGGCGAGCCATTGGAGTCCGACCCCGAACCGTTCCAGCCCAACAGGCTGAATACCAATAACCCTGCCAGCAAACCTGCCGGCGCATGCCAACTGATCACCTTGCGCTGCAACAAGAACAGGCCGCCAAGCAGGAATGCCAGGTTGACCCATTCGCTGCCTGCCCCACCAATGCTGCCAAAGCCCGGATGGCTGGCAAACAGCTCGTCGATGGTCAGGCTGCGGTTGTGGCGTAAGCCGTCGAGCAATGTCGGCCGGGCCCAGGCATCGATCCGTTCGCCCCCAGCGAACACCTGTTGCAGGCTGTCGAGCAGGCCTGGGACCTGCCCAGGCCAATGGTTCATCTGCAACGGGAAGCTGAGCAGCACGAACGCATAACCCACCATGGCCGGATTGAACAGATTTCGCCCGACCCCACCATAGGCCTGCTTGCCGATGCCGATCGCAACACATGCCGCAATGACCGGCAGCCACCATGGCGCCAGGGTGGGCAGGGCGGCCGCCAGCAGCACGGCGGTCACCAGTGCACTGCCGTCGTTTAGCGCCTGGCTTGGTGGTTGACTGCGCAGTGCCAGCAGCAATGCTTCGCACAGCAATGCGGCACTGGCACACAGCAACAGGTTCAGCACCATGCCCCAGCCATGCAGCCACAACAGCGCCAGCAGTCCAGGCGTGCAGGCGAGCAAGACCAGGCACATGCTGGTGCGTAGCCGCGGATCGGGGCTGCTCATTGGCCAAACATTCCGTTGAAGCCGGAAAACGCCATGGCCATTACCCCGGCACCGATCAATTGGATGGGCAGGCCGCGCAGCGCATTGGGGATGTCGGCGTGGGCGCTGCGCTGGTGCAGGTCGGCGAACACCATCAGCGCCAGCCAGAAGCCGCCACCCGTCAGCAAGCCTTGGAGTAGCGTGGTTGGCCAGCTGACGTCGTCGCTTGCCTGTTGCAGGGCCAGCCCAAGCGCTGCGGCATTGCTCAACAGCAGCGCTGGCAACCCCACTACGGGCCAGGCCGGGCGCCACTTGGCCAGTAGCCAGGGCAGGCCCCAGGCGAGCAAAGCCAGCCAAGGCAATAGCAGGAACAGGGCAAGATCGTGGATGTGCAGCGGGGCAAGTACGGCGTGCGCCAACAGTTGCGCGCCGATTACGCCCAGTGCAATGCACAGGGCACAGGCCAGGCCGTGCACCTGCAGTTGCAACCCGGAGAGTGGCTGTCGGAGCTGGCACAGGTGATTGATCAGTGCGGCGCTGATCAGGACCAGGATGTAGTCATTCATGAGATGACGATAGCCGGGAATCAGGGTGATTGTCCGGGTTTGACATGAAGGGGCCTGCGTATTGTGGGAGCGGGCAGGCCGCTCCCACAATGGCCCGCAGGGCTGTTACTTGATGCGCTGGCCTGGCTTGGCGCCGCTGTCCGGGCTCAGCAGGTAGATTTCTTCACCGCCAGGGCCGGCAGCCATGACCATGCCCTCGGATACGCCAAAGCGCATCTTCCGTGGCTTGAGGTTGGCCACCATCATGGTCAGGCGGCCTTCCAGTTTGGACGGGTCTGGGTAGGCCGACTTGATGCCGGAGAACACGTTGCGGCGCTCGTCACCAATGTCCAGGGTCAGTTGCAGCAACTTGTCGGCACCCGCTACGGCTTCAGCCTTGACGATCAGCGCCACGCGCAGGTCGACGGCCGCGAAGGTATCGAACTCGATCTCGGCCGACAGCGGGTCCTTGGTCAGTTCGCCATTGCCCGCCGGGGCATTGGCTTCGGCAGCCAGCAGGTCTTCCTTGCTGGCAGCGATCATGGCTTCGACCTTGGCCGGCTCGATACGGCTCATCAGGGCCTTGAACGGATTAAGCGGGTGGTTTTCCAGGCGTGTCAGGTGGTCGTTCCAGGTCAGCGGGGCCACGTTGAGGAAAGCCTCGGCGTCAGCAGCCAGCACCGGCAGTACCGGTTTGAGGAAGATCACCAGTTGGCGGAACAGGTTGATGCCTTGGGCGCAGATGGCCTGGACTTCATCCTGCTTGCCTTCCTGCTTGGCCAGTGACCACGGTGCCTTGTCGGCGATCCAGGCGTTGGCGCGGTCGGCCAGTGCCATGATTTCGCGCATGGCACGGCCAAAATCACGGGCCTCATAGGCTTCGGCGATGGAGGGGGCGGCAGCCAGGAAGGCTTCGGTCAGCTCAGGCGCGGCATCACCGCCTACCATCACGCCTTCGTTGCCCTTGTGGATGAAACCGGCGCAGCGGCTGGCAATGTTGACTACCTTGCCGACCAGGTCGGAGTTGACCTTCTGCACGAAGTCTTCCAGGTTCAGGTCCAGGTCGTCGACGCCACGGCCCAGCTTGGCCGCATAGTAGTAACGCAGGTATTCCGGCTGCAGGTGGTCCAGGTAGGTGCGGGCCTTGATGAAGGTGCCGCGCGACTTGGACATCTTGGCGCCGTTGACCGTCAGGTAGCCGTGCACGTTGACCGCGGTTGGCTTGCGGAAGCCGGCGCCTTCGAGCATGGCTGGCCAGAACAGGGCGTGGAAGTTGACGATGTCCTTGCCGATGAAGTGGTACAGCTCGGCCTTGGAGCCTTCGTTCCAGAAGGCGTCGAAGTCCAGCTCCGGGCGGCGTGCGCAGAGGTTCTTGAAGCTGGCCATGTAGCCGATCGGCGCATCCAGCCATACGTAGAAGTATTTGCCAGGCTCGCCCGGGATCTCGAAGCCGAAGTACGGCGCGTCGCGGGAGATATCCCACTCCTGCAGGCCGGAGTCCAGCCATTCTGCCAGCTTGTTGGCTACCGCGTCCTGCAGGGTGCCGCTTCGGGTCCACTGCTGCAGCATGGCCTGGAAGTCTGGCAGCTTGAAGAAGAAGTGCTGGGAGTCACGCAGTACCGGGGTGGCACCGGAGATGGCTGACTTGGGGTTCTTCAGCTCGGTGGGTGCATAGGTGGCGCCGCATTTTTCGCAGTTGTCGCCGTACTGGTCTTCGGCCGCGCACTTCGGGCAGGTGCCCTTGATGAAGCGGTCGGCGAGGAACATGCCTTTTTCCGGGTCGAAGTACTGGGTCACCGAGCGGGTGGCGATGTGCCCGGCTTCACGCAGGCGCGAGTAGATCAGGCTCGACAGCTCGCGGTTCTCTTCGCTGTGGGTGGAGTGGAAGTTGTCGAAGTCCACCAGGAAGTCGGCGAAATCGCTGCTGTGCTCGGCCTGGACATTGGCGATCAGCTGTTCCGCGGTGATGCCTTCCTTTTCGGCGCGCAGCATGATGGCCGAACCGTGGGCGTCGTCGGCGCAGACATAGATGCACTGGTTGCCGCGCAGCTTCTGGAAGCGTACCCACATGTCCGTCTGGATGTACTCCAGCATATGGCCGAGATGGATCGATCCATTGGCATAGGGCAGGGCGCTGGTGACGAGAATCTGGCGTGGCTCGGACATGGTGGCTCGGCTACTTATCTGGCTACGGGGTAAAAATGAGGGTGATCGGCCACTATAAAGGGCTGGCGAAGATATTTCACCCCGCAAGCGCATCTGCTGACGATTGACGGGTTAGGATAGGCGGCTGTTTTACATTCAGTTTGCCAATGGGAGTCTCCATGAGTGCCGTCACCCGTGCCGCCGTTGAAGGCGTGCTTCGCCAGTACACCGACCCCTACCTGAACCAGGACCCGGTCAGCGCCGGCTGCGTGCGCGCCATCGATATCCAGGGCGGGCAGGTCAGCGTGCAGTTGCAGTTGGGTTATGCCGCAGGGCTGTTCAAGAGTGGCTGGGCCCAGGTGCTGCAGACCGCCATCGGCAGCCTTGAGGGTGTCAGTGGCGCCCAGGTTTCGATCGACTGCGTGGTGGCCGCGCACAAGGCCCAGGCACAGGTGCCAGCCATGGCCAACGTCAAGAACATCATCGCCGTGGCGTCGGGCAAGGGCGGTGTGGGCAAGTCGACCACCGCAGCCAACCTGGCCTTGGCCCTCGCACGTGAAGGCGCACGGGTAGGTATTCTCGATGCCGATATCTACGGCCCCAGTCAGGGTGTGATGTTCGGCATCGCCGAGGGCACCCGTCCACAGATTCGCGAGCAGAAGTGGTTCGTGCCGATCAAGGCTCACGGTGTGGAAGTCATGTCCATGGCTTTCCTCACAGACGACAACACGCCGATGGTATGGCGTGGCCCGATGGTGTCCGGCGCGCTGCTGCAACTGGTCACCCAGACCGCCTGGGATGACCTGGATTACCTGGTGATCGATATGCCGCCAGGTACCGGTGACATCCAGTTGACCCTGGCACAAAAGGTCCCGGTGGCCGGTTCGGTGATCGTCACCACGCCGCAGGATCTGGCTCTGCTGGATGCCAAGAAGGGCGTGGAAATGTTCCGCAAGGTCAACATTCCAGTGCTGGGCGTTGTCGAGAACATGGCCGTACATATCTGCTCGAATTGCGGCCATGCCGAGCACCTGTTCGGTGAAGGTGGCGGCGAGAAGCTGGCCAGCCAGTATGGCGTCGACCTGCTGGCGTCGCTGCCGTTGTCGATGCTGATACGTGAGCAGGCCGACAGCGGCAAGCCGACGGCGATCGCCGAGCCGGAAAGCCAGATTGCCATGGTTTACCAGGAACTGGCCCGCCAGGTGGGCGCGCGGATCGTGCTGCAGGAAGCAGCGGCGCCAGCAATGCCGAGCATTACCATCAGCGAAGACTGACGCAGTCCCAGTGGGAGATCACCCAGCCCTTCCGGGCTGCGCTGTCGCGCAGCAAACATGAGGTGTACGGCTTTAGATCCGCAGCGACGCTGACATGTTGAAAAAGAAAAGGCGGTTGGCCCGGTAGGGCCAGCCGCCTTTTGCTTTGTTAGGGTTCGTGTGCGCGGGACAGAGATCGTAGCCAGCACTGGTGTGTGTGCGCACACCCGCGTGGGAGAGTGATCCGCACGGTATCGGCGTGAAGTCCCTGTAGGCATCAGCTGATTCAGCTGTGACCACGTATGAGAGAGTGAACCCTTTCGCCACCGTGTGCCCCGCGCGCCCTTTATCCTGCGAGGATTCATCATGGCGCGCAAGCCTTCCAAGCAACGCTTTACCGTCGTCCATCCCGATTGCGCGGCGATCGATGTCGGTGGTCG
>NZ_JBICKE010000004.1:0-31653 GCF_043103865.1 Pseudomonas sp. yb_5 | reverse complement strand
GGTGCTGGATCAATCTGTGGGAGCGGCCTTGTGTCGCGATGGGCCGCGAAGCGGCCCCAATCTCCACCGACAGATGCGGTCTTAGCGGGTAGCAATCCAGATCAACAGCCCTGCCTGGAACACGGCAAACGCCACCAGGCAAGTAATGGTGAAACGCAATCCGCCGTCCTCGCGCTGGTATTTGGCCACGCGCTCATCCCGCTCGCGCAGTTGCCCTTCCTTTTCCAGCAGTTGCTGGTCCGCCTGCTGCAGCAGGTTGGCGGCATCCAGAATCTCCACCCGTTGCAGGCGCTCGCTGCTCCAGACGGCCTTCAGCTGGCCCACCGTCATATCTGCGGTACGGCCCTTCAGGTGCTGGCTGTCCTCGTACTGCACCTCGATACCCACCCCGCGCAAGCACTGGTCACGGCGCAGGCGTGAGTCCTCGTTCAGGGCATCCTTGCTCGGCAGCGCCATGCCTTCTACCCGGTAGTGCGACCACTTGCGCTGCAACCACTGGGCGCCCTGGGCCAGCATGAAACGGCCGATGCCGCGGTTCACGGGTTCCACTTGCAGGCCATGTTCATTGCCAATGCGTACCAGGCGCTCGGCATGGTCGACGCGGATGTCCAGGCGGTTCTGCTCTTTGTGCACCTTCTGGCCAGGCAACTGGATTTCCATGCGCAGCAGGCTGTGTGCCTTGTCATGGCGCTCGGCATAGCCGAACTGCACAAAGCGCAGCGGCCGCGCGCCGGTGCTGCGGTCGGTCGGCAGTGCTGCCAGGCGTAGCAGCTGGAAATGTTCGACGGTCAGCTCGCCCCAGGGCAGGGCAGGGGCTTCCTGGGGTTCTTCGGCCGGCTCGACGGCGGTGGGGGAGGTGGTCATCAGGGCTTGTCCTCAGCTATGCCTGCTGTATCGGCAGGCATGCCCGAGACCTGAGCCTGTTTGACTTACGCCGCAGGCAAATGCTGGATGAACGTCACAATTCGCTCACCCAGTTCGTGCGCCAGCGGCAGTTCGGGGTTGAGGTAGCTGTCGCGTTGCTGGCTCATGCCCTTGGGGCTGATGCGCAGCATGTGGTTCATGCCATCGATCAGGACCAGTTGCGCATCTGGCTTGGCCGCTTTCAGCCGTTGGGCGTCGGTCACGTCCACCTGCACGTCATTGCGCCCCTGCACGATCAGCGCCGGCATGGGCAGGCGGGCAAAGGCGGCTGCCGGGTTTTGCTGGAACAGCGAGATCAGGTAAGGCTGCACGCTGGGGCGAAACACCTGGCGCAGCGGCGCTGGTACATCCAGGCTGGTCTGCCCGGCCTGCAGGCGGTCGAGCAGGGCACTGCCACCGGCCAGTTGCGCCGGCGGCAGGCGCTGGGCCAGTTGTTCGCGCAGTACCTCGGCCAGCGGCCGGCCGCTGCCGGCCAGGGTGATGACCGCGCTGGCGCCAGCCTGCTCGGCGGCCAGGCTGGCAATCAGTGCGCCTTCGCTGTGGCCAATCAGGATCAGCGGGCCGAAGCGCGGGTCGGCTTTGAGCTTGTGGCTCCAGGCGACCACATCGGCCACATAGCGCTCCACGCTGAGGTCACGCTCGTCAGGCGTGGCCGGCTGGCTGGCGGCCACCCCGCGCTTGTCGTAACGCACGCTGGCAATGTGTTCGTTGGCCAGCAGCAGGGCCAGGCGCTTGAGGTTGTCGACCTTGCCGGAGGCTGGGTTGTTGCCGTCGCGGTCGGTGGGGCCGGAGCCGGCGATGATCAGCACCACGGGCGGCGGGGTGGCCTGTTGCGGCAGCAGCAGGCTGCCGTGCAGCACGCCCTGCCCGGTGTCCAGGTCGATCGGGCGTTGTAGCACAGTGGGTGCGGCGGCCTGGGCCAGGCCGGTGCACAGCAGGAAGAACAAGGCGACGAGGCGCGACATCATGCGGTACTACTTGGGGAGATGTGGGTTTGACCCACTGTTTGCGGGAAGGTTCTGGGGGGCGAATTGCAGGTTCGGCCCTTTCGCGGGCACGCCCGCTCCCACAGGTATTTCACAGCATTTGGATCTGTGGTGATCCTGTGGGAGCGGGCGTGCCCGCGAAGAGGCCCGCACAGGCGATCAAACCATCTGTATACTGCTGCTTTCGTCCATTTCAGGCAGAACTCGCGGAGCGTCCATGTCCGGCAATACCTACGGCAAGCTGTTCACTGTCACCACCGCTGGCGAGAGCCATGGTCCGGCGTTGGTCGCCATTGTCGATGGATGCCCACCGGGCCTGGAAATTTCCCTCGCCGACCTGCAGCACGACCTTGACCGGCGCAAGCCCGGCACCAGCCGGCACACCACCCAGCGCCAGGAAGCCGACGAGGTGGAAATCCTTTCCGGCGTGTTCGAAGGCCGCACCACCGGCTGCTCGATCGGCCTGCTGATCCGCAACACCGACCAGAAGTCCAAGGACTACTCGGCCATCAAGGACCTGTTCCGCCCGGCCCACGCCGACTACACCTACCACCACAAGTACGGTATCCGCGACTACCGCGGCGGCGGCCGCAGCTCGGCCCGTGAAACCGCCATGCGTGTGGCCGCCGGCGCTATCGCCAAGAAGTTCCTGGCCACCCAGGGCATCACCGTGCGTGGCTACATGAGCCAGCTGGGCCCGATCGAAATCCCGTTCAAGACCTGGGAGTCGGTGGAGCAAAACGCCTTCTTCAGCCCCGATCCGGACAAAGTACCTGAGCTGGAGGCCTACATGGACCAGCTGCGCCGTGACCAGGATTCGGTGGGCGCCAAGATCACCGTGGTCGCAGAAGGCGTGATGCCCGGGCTGGGCGAACCGATCTTCGACCGCCTGGATGCAGAGCTGGCTCACGCGCTGATGAGCATCAACGCGGTCAAGGGCGTGGAAATCGGCGCCGGCTTCGCCAGTGTGGCCCAGCGCGGCACCGAGCACCGGGACGAGCTGACCCCGGACGGCTTCCTCAGCAACAATGCAGGCGGCATTCTGGGCGGTATTTCCTCGGGCCAGCCGATCGTTGCCCACCTGGCACTGAAGCCCACTTCCAGCATCACCACCCCGGGCCGCTCGATCGATGTCGATGGCAACCCGGTGGACGTCATCACCAAAGGCCGCCACGACCCGTGCGTGGGCATACGCGCCACGCCGATTGCCGAGGCGATGATGGCCATCGCGTTGATGGACCACCTGCTGCGCCACCGCGCGCAGAATGCCGATGTGCAAGTGAATACCCCGGTGCTGGGCCAGCGCTGATCCACCTGCACCGGCCTCTTCGCGGGTAGACCCACGCCTACATTGGGATATCACTGCCCTCAGGTGCAGTGGCAGGGTGAAGTCCGCGTAGGAGCGGGTTCACCCGCGAAGAGGCCGGTCCAGGTCCCCACAAGGCCATCCCATGCAACCCGTCCCCTACTGGCGCCTGTCCAGCTTCTACCTGTTCTACTTCGCCCTGCTGGGCTCCACCGCCCCCTTCCTGGCGCTGTACTTTGACCACCTGGGCTTCTCCCCGGCACGCATCGGCGAGCTGGTCGCCATCCCCATGCTGATGCGCTGCGTCGCCCCTAACCTGTGGGGCTGGCTGGGCGACCGCACGGGCCAGCGCCTGTTGATCGTACGCCTTGGCGCGCTGTGCACCCTGGCCACTTTCGCCCTGATTTTCTTCGGCAAAAGCTACGCCTGGCTGGCGCTGGTGATGGCCCTGCACGCGTTCTTCTGGCATGCGGTGCTGCCGCAGTTCGAGGTCATCACCCTGGCCCACCTGCACGGGCAGACGTCGCGCTACAGCCAGGTACGTCTGTGGGGGTCGATCGGTTTCATCCTCACCGTGGTCGGCCTGGGCCGCTTGTTCGAATGGTTGAGCCTGGACATCTACCCGGTGGCCCTGGTCACGATCATGGCCGGCATCGTCGCCGCCAGCCTGTGGGTGCCCAATGCCCAGCCGGTGGAGCAGGGCGGGCGCAGCAGTACGGGGGGCTTCCTGCAGCAGTTGCGTGCCCCGGGGGTGATCGCGTTCTACGCATGCGTGGCCCTGATGCAGCTCAGCCATGGGCCGTACTACACCTTCCTTACCTTGCACCTGGAGCACTTGGGCTACGCGCGTGGTGCCATCGGCCTGCTATGGGCGCTTGGGGTGGTGGCCGAGGTGCTGATGTTCATGGTCATGAGCCGCCTGTTCGCCCGCTTCAGCGTGCAGCGTGTGCTGTTGGTCAGCTTCCTGCTGGCGGCATTGCGCTGGCTGCTGCTGGGCAACCTGGCCCAGGAGCCGGCAGTACTGATCTTCGCCCAGCTGCTGCACGCGGCCACCTTCGGCTGCTTCCATGCCGCCAGCATCGCGTTCGTCCAGGCCAGCTTCGGCGCCCGCCAGCAGGGCCAGGGCCAGGCGCTTTACGCAGCCCTGTCGGGTACCGGCGGTGCGCTGGGGGCGCTGTACTCAGGCTACAGCTGGAAGCTGCTGGGCCCCACCTTCACCTTTGGTATGGCCAGTGCCGCAGCCTTGGCCGCAGCCGTTATCATTGCCCTTTGTTCGCAACCGACCAGGACCCGCCCCTGATGAGCATTCTCAGCGTTTTCCACCCCGCCAGCCCGGCACTGCCGAACAAGGTGCTGACTCACCACGACGATATCGCTGCCACCTTGGCTGAACAGGGCGTGCGCTTCGTGCATGCAGAACCTGGCCTGCGGGTGCGCCCGGGCACCGCCCAGGACCAGGTGCTGGATGTTTGCCGCGAGTACCTGGATGAGTTGATGACGGCGCATGGCAGCAAGGCCTTCGCGTTGCTCAACCGCGACGGTGAAGACCCGGCACAGGTCGATGTGCGTGATGAACATGTGCATGAGGCCGACGAGCTGTTCGCCGTGGTCAGCGGGCGGGCGCAGGTTGGCCTGCGGCTGGGTGACTGGGTGTATTCGGTGCTGTGCGAGAAGGGTGACCAGCTGCTGGTACCGGCCGGAACGCGGCGCTGGGTCGAGCTGGGTGATACACCATTTTGCCTGGCGTTGCGCTTGTATGGCAGCGAGCAGGGCATGCAGGCGCGGTTTACCGGGGATGTAACGGCGCGGGCATTTCTGGGGATCGACGAGTTGTAATGGCAATGCCGGCCTCTTCGCGGGTGAACCCGCTCCTACAGCGGTTGCGCCGCCCTTAGGCATCGCACAGTCAATGTAGGAGCGGGTTCACCCGCGAAGAGGCCAGTTCAGGCAATACACCCCTCAGCGGTAAGTCGGCAAGGCAAACCGCTGCTGGCTCTGCAGCATCGAGATGACCGGCAATTCGCTTGCTTCTTCAGCCAGATCACGACGGATGGCACTGATCGCCCAGGACAGCTGTTCGGCACTGTGCAATTGCCCATAAGTCAGCACCCGGCGGGTAACCTTGCCATCCGCTGCGCGCAGGGTAAGCAGTACACCGCCATCGGGCCGGGCTTGGGTATTTACCTGATAGGCCGAAAATACCGAGGCGAACTTTTGCTGGATGAGGTCCATATCAACTCCTGGCTGGTGTGTGGCAGACATGAGTTGATGGTTGCAGTGACCGTGCCAGAATCCTGTTTGGCGAAAAACCCAGTAAATACAGGCTGTTACGGAGAATTTTCAGAAGCGGTATCGTGCAAGCTGCATGGTCGTGCATTTTGCACAGTGCATTTTGCACGGGTCAGCCAGTGCCTATCGGCCCCATAGAATCTGAACCTTTGACCGACCTGGCATGCCTGACGAACACTTGGGCCATCAATTATGCCAGGAGGTTCCCTATGTCCAGCCAAACCGCGCCCGCCACCATGACCGATGACGAAACCGCAGCGTTCGCCGAGCAGGTGTTCGAACGTGCCCGCCAGGGCGATGCCGAAATGCTCGGGCGCCTGCTTGCCAGCGGCCTGCCGGCCAACCTGCGTAACCACAAGGGCGATACCCTGCTGATGCTGGCCAGCTACCACGGCCACCACGATGCGGTGCGTGTGCTGCTGGAGCAGGGTGCCGACCCGCTGATTGCCAACGACAATGGCCAGCTGCCGATTGCCGGCGCCGCATTCAAAGGGGACCTGGCGATGATTCGCCTGCTGGTGGAGCATGGCGTGCCGGTGGATGCCGCCGCGCAGGACGGTCGCACCGCGCTGATGTTGGCGGCCATGTTCAACCGCAGCGAAATCCTCGACTACCTGCTGGCACAAGGGGCCAACCCGGCGCACCAGGATGCCCGCGGCATCACCGCCCTGATGGCGGCGCAAACCATGGGTGCAGCAGACACCGCCGCGCGCCTGCAAACGCTGGCCGGCTAACCGCCAGGGGGCATTTGCGGCTATCCTTGGCGCCTTTTCACCCGTCGCAGGCCCCCTTTCATGAAAACTCAGTTGCTTGAATTCATCAGCCTCATTGGCGCCGGCTGCATGCGTGAGGCAGACATCGAGCGTATCGCCGACGAGGCCGCCCAGGCCTACGCCGACCCTGTCGCCTTCCTGGCCGCCAACCCCGACATCAACTACGACGACACTTTCCCGATTCCTTTGGGTGAATGGGTGGTGCTGGGCAGCCTGCCGGATACCGTGGTGTTCCAGGCCGACAGCTATCAGGAGCTGTTCCAGCAGATCAGCGACTCGTTCGACAATAGCGTGCCGTTTACCCTCAAGCCCAAGCAATTGGCCCGTACCGAACCACTGACTGCGCTCAACCGCATCCAGGTACAGATGGGCGCGCTGAACAAGGAGGCGGGGGGGTATGTGCTGCTCAACTTCAGCCAGTTGCTGGATGACGAGCTGCAGATGGTCATGGTGGGGCAGCAGGACCTGGCGCGGGTAATGGAGCTGGGAGCAGAGCTGGGCATCAAGGTCGAGCCGGCGCTGGAGGCTTTGAAAGTCGCCGTCCACATCTGATACCAGTGATTGCTTGTTCGCGGGCATGCCCGCTCCCACAGGTACTCCAGCGCATCAGGCCCTGTGATAACCCTGTGGGAGCGGGCGAGCCCGCGAAGAGGCCGGCTCACGAAACATCAATCTTCAGCCCAGCGCAGTGTCGAGAAACATCATCACCGCAAACCCACCCATCAACCCCAGGGTCGCCGCTGTCTGGTGCCCGTTGCGGTGGGTTTCGGGGATCACTTCGTGGCTTACCACAAAGATCATCGCCCCCGCCGCCAGCCCCATGCTGATCGGGTAGGCGAGGGCAAAGCCGGTAGAAATCCCCAGCCCGATCACCGCCCCTAGCGGCTCCATCAGGCCCGACCCAATCGCCACCAACGCAGCCTTCAGGTTCGAAAGCCCCGTGGCGCGCAAGGCCAGCGCCACGGCCAGCCCTTCGGGGATGTCCTGGATGGCGATGGCACTGGTCAGCGGCAGGCCGATGTTCATGTCGCCATTGGCAAAGCTCACGCCGATCGCCATGCCTTCAGGCAGGTTGTGCAGCGTAATCGCCAGCACGAATAGCCACACCCGGCTGATGCGCTCGGCTTCAGGCCCGCACGGACCGGTGCTTTCGTGTTCATGCGGGGTGAAGCGATCCAGGCCCAGCATCAGCAGCACACCCAGGCCCATGCCCAGCACCACGGTAAAGGCGGCGGCCGGGCCGTTGCCGGTGATCTCGCGGGCAGCCTCCAGGCCCGGCAGAATCAGCGAGAACGAGCTGGCGGCCAGCATCATGCCGGCAGCGAAGCCCAGCATCACGTCCTGGGTGCGCGCGTTGACATCGCGCAGCACCACTGCCAGCACGGCGCCCAGCGCGGTGGCGCCAAAGCCGGACAACCCACCCAGCACGGCCAGGTGCAGGTTGTCGGCATGGTCGCCGTTCACCGCGTTCCAGAGGCTGGCGGCCAGCAGTACGCACACCCCCAGCAGGCTCAGCCCCAGGCCGGCGCTGAGCCAGGGGGTATCGGTGACCTGCTGGCGCCAGGCTTGCAGCAGTGAGGGTGGGGCGGCGCTTTGGCTGTGGGCGGATGGCATGCGAACCTCGAATCAATGAATGCAGTCAGTCTACCGAGGGACCTGCGACATCCGCCAAGGATTCCCTTCTATTGGCGCGATAGCTGACTATGCTGTGCAGCAAAGCCTCTGGACAGGAATTCAGACATGGGATCTACCTTCAACAGCCTGGTCGGGCTGATCATTCTGGCGCTGGATATCTGGGCCATTCTCAACGTGATCAAGAGTGGCAGCGAGATGGGCATCAAGGTCTTGTGGATCTTGTTGATCGCTCTGTTGCCGGTGGTGGGGCTGGTGATCTGGGCGATTGCCGGGCCGCGGGGGAACGTGCGGCTGTAGGCGCGGTACCGACATAGCCAGTAATGGGACCGTGACACAATTTTCACATTGATTTAAACAGAATCCGCATCCGCATAATGCTGCGTTGGTCTAGCGCCATCGCCTCTTCGCAAACCGCAATCCTAGGACCTTCCCATTCATGGCTAATACGGATGCCTTGAAGCAACAGGGTGCGCGAACGTCATTTTCGCCGACCCTGAAATCCCACCTGGCCTACACGCTGCTCAGCGGCCTGGTGATCATGCTGATGCTCAGCCTCGTGCGCCTGGCGTTGCTGGCCTACAACAGCGACATGGTCGGTGATACCCCATATTCGACTGTCGCCGAAGGCTTCCTCAACGGCTTGCGCTTCGACCTGCGGGTGGTGGTGTACATCAGCATCCCACTGCTGCTGGCCATGCTCAGCCCCTGGGCCATGGCCCGGCGCGGGGTGTTCCGTTTCTGGCTGACCCTCGCTTCGAGCGTGGTAATGTTCCTCGGCCTGATGGAAATGGACTTTTACCGCGAGTTCCACCAGCGCCTCAACGGCCTGGTGTTCCAGTACATCCAGGAAGACCCTAAAACCGTCTTGAGCATGCTCTGGTACGGTTTCCCGGTGGTACGCTACCTGCTGGCCTGGGCCTTCGGTACCTGGCTGCTGAGCCTGCTGTTCAAAGGTATCGATCGCGCTACCCGTGCCGAAGGCCTGCACCGCGTTGCCCCGTGGTACCACCGCCTGGCGGTGTTCATGGTGATCTTGCTGGTGGCGGTGGCCGCTGCCCGTGGCACCCTGCGCCAGGGCCCGCCGATGCGCTGGGGTGACGCTTTCACCACGGACTCCAACTTCGTCAACCAGTTGGGCCTGAACGGCACCCTGACCCTGATCGACGCCGCCAAAAGCCGCTTCGACGAGGACCGTGCCAACATCTGGAAGCCAGTACTGGAGCAGGACGTGGCCACGCAAAGTGTGCGTGAGCAACTGCTGACCGCCAACGACACGCTGGTCGACGCCGACGAAGCCGCTATCCGCCGCGACTTTGTACCGCCGGCTGATCGTACCCTGCCGATCAAGAACGTGGTGGTGATCCTGATGGAAAGCTTCGCCGGCCACTCGGTAGGCGCGTTGGGCAGCCCCAATAACATCACCCCGTACTTCGACAAGCTGGCCAAAGAAGGCCTGCTGTTCGACCGCTTCTTCTCCAACGGCACCCACACCCACCAGGGCATGTTCGCCACCATGGCCTGCTTCCCCAACCTGCCTGGTTTCGAATACCTGATGCAGACTCCGGAAGGCGGCCATAAGCTGTCGGGCCTGCCGGCCCTGCTCGGCGCCCGTGACTACGACGACGTGTATGTCTACAACGGCGACTTTGCCTGGGACAACCAGTCCGGGTTCTTCGGCAACCAGGGGATGACCACCTTCATCGGCCGTAATGACTTCGTCGACCCGGTATTCTCCGACCCGACCTGGGGTGTATCCGACCAGGACATGTTCGATCGCGGCAACGAAGAGCTGGCCAGGCACGATGGCAAGAAGCCGATCTACGCGCTGCTGCAGACGCTGTCCAACCACACGCCGTATGCGCTGCCGAAGGACTTGCCGGTAGAGAAGGTTACCGGCCAGGGTCGGCTGGACGAACACCTGACCGCCATGCGTTATTCGGACTGGGCGCTGGGCCAGTTCTTCGAGAAGGCGCGTAAAGAGCCTTACTTCAAGGACACCCTGTTCGTCATCGTCGGTGACCATGGCTTTGGCAACCACCAGCAGGTTACCGAACTGGACCTGGGCCGCTTCAACGTGCCATTGCTGCTGATTGCCCCGGGCATTCAGGAGAAATTCGGTGCGGTGAACCACACCGTGGGTACCCAGGTCGACATCGTGCCGACCATCATGGGGCGCCTGGGTGGCAAGGCTCGCCACCAGTGCTGGGGACGCGACCTGCTCAACCTGCCCGAGGGTGACCAGGGCGTGGGCATGATCAAGCCGTCGGGCAGCGAGCAGATCGTCGGGCTGGTGCAGGGTGATCGCATCCTGATCGAGTCCAAGGACATGAGCCCGCGGATGTACCGCTACCAGTTGGGCAGCGAGTTCAAGGCCGAGCTGATCGAAAGCCCGGACCAGCCGGAAATGCTCAAGAAGCTGGAAGCGTATATCCAGACGGCGACCAAGAGCCTGCTGGATAACACCGCTGGCGTGGTGCACGGCACACCGAAGTAAGCGGGTGCCGCGTTGCGGCCCATTCGCGGGCAAGCCCGCGAATGGGCCCGGCACAATTCTCCCGGACTGAACATTCTCCCCGTCCCAAGGTCAGTTATTCAGGCATCACACACCTGGTGTTCGTTGACTGAGAGGGTCCGTTCAATGAAAGAGTGGGAAGTCATCTTTGCCGACCAGAAGGGCGAACCGTCCGCATTGCTCTTGCATGCCGAGCATTGCCCCAGCGAGGAAGACGCTGCGCGGGCCATCCGCTCACACCTGTTTCCGGTGATGGACGAGCTGGACCTCAACGACTTCCAGGACCGTATCATCTCCCCGACCGCTCGCTGGCTCAAAGAGCACAGTGGTGTGACCATCACCAGCATTCACGAAGCATCCTGAACCACACGTTTGCGTGGTGCCTTGGCAGGCGCTACGCTGGTGGAGGGCCTGCCTGTTCTGTGGGTTGGCGCCGCCTCAATAATTCGCGTCTTGCATCAGCTCGAACTGCCCGGCCGTTGCCGGCAGGTGCGTAGTGCACGGAAAGTCTATCCATTGCTTTATTCAGGAGGACGATTCATGAGCAGCCAGAACGACGATATCAGCAGCAACGTCCTGCGCCAGATGAAAGCAGGCGGTTTCGACTTCACCCAGATCCACCCCATCGAGTTCTATGCCGTATTCCCGGACGAAGCAGGGGCCCGTCGTGCAGCCGGGCAGTTTCGCGGGGAATCGCTCAATGCCCAGGTGAAGGAGCTGGGCGACGGTGCCTGGCACCTGGAACTGAGCAAGGTCATGTACGCCACCCATGGCGGGATTGGCGACTTTGAAGAGGCCTTCGAGCAGTTGGTGACACCGTATGGGGGTGAGGTGGAAGGGTGGGGCGTCAAGCACGAACGGCTCACGGCCTGACGGTTTTGTGTTGGCCCCCTTAGCGGGTTAACCCGCGCCTACACATTGATGGGTGGTGGAAACCACCTGCCGTTGTAGGAGCGGGTTTCACCCGCGAATACGGTGGCGGCGGCAACGATGAACGGCCAGGGATATGCGCCAGCAGGACCGGCCCTTTCGCGGGTAAACCCGCTCCTACGACGGTCTGTGTTCAACCCCCGGTGTGTGTCCATCACCTTGTAGGAGCGGGTTCACCCGCGAAGAGGCCCTCAAGGCTTGCGCGCTGCCATGTGCCCCAAATAGGCCAGCAGCGCATCCAGTTCCTGTTCACTCAACACACTTTCGGCAAACCCCGGCATCTTCGCCTGCGGCCATTGCCGCAGGCTTTGCGGGTCGCGTATCAACTTGCGCAAATAAACCGGCTGAAAATACTCGGTCGGGTTATGCGGCACATTCAAGTCCGGCCCCACCTGCCCATCTCCCGCCCCGTTCAACCGGTGGCACACCAGGCAGTTCTGCTGGAACAGGGCAAAGCCCTGGCGCACCGGGCTGTCGGCCGGCAGTTTCGGGTCGGGCAGCAGCGCGGGAAACCGTTGGTCCACCGGGGCCAGCTTGCGAAGGGTAGCGATCTGGAAGGGCCACTGCTCAGGGCGAATACCGCTGGCCTGCGGTGCAGTCCACACCAGGTAGAACGGCCCGGCACTTGGCTTGCCTTGGCCCAGTGGCGGCCACGGCTTGCCTGGGTCTTCCACGGCCAGCCAGGCGCGTGCCGGCCCTTGCTGCAACAGGGGCGCAGCGGGCATTTCGGCGGCAAAGCCATCCAGCGCCACGGCCTGCAGGTGATCGCTGGCGCGCACACCTTCCAGCAGCGTGGCCAGCGGCACCGCTCGATAGCGCATGGGGCGTTTGTAGGAAACGTCCTGTTCGATGCTGATGTCCTGGGCCTCAGGGTGGCCAAGCAGTTCGGCGCTGCTCCACTGGCGCGGTGTAGCGCCCAGTTCAAGGTGCAGTTGCGCCGCCGACAATGGCAGGCTCAGGAGCAACGCTAGCAGGGCAAGGCAGTGGCGCATAGGCAATCTCCGACCATCAAGGCCAGCAGGTTACCTGTGCGTTGCCCCTTGGCGCCACTGCCGCCGTCAGCCAAACAAACGTGTCAGGTTCGGCAAGATCAATAGCAATGTGGTGGCGAATAAAATGAGCCCAGCTTGGCGAATTTTCGATTGTCTGAACATGGCGGACCGCCTTCTTGTTGTTATTCCTGAATACCCGTTGGCTTCCTTGTCGCGTTTCGGGTCGATCACAGTGGCGTTGTGTGGCGCCGGACTGCTTGCCTC
This sequence comes from Pseudomonas sp. yb_5, assembly GCF_043103865.1. Taxonomy (NCBI): domain Bacteria; kingdom Pseudomonadati; phylum Pseudomonadota; class Gammaproteobacteria; order Pseudomonadales; family Pseudomonadaceae; genus Pseudomonas; species Pseudomonas sp. yb_5. The sequence continues at coordinate 19,042 of NZ_JBICKE010000004.1, read as the reverse complement.
TTGAAAGTGGATATACATCCAACAGTAGGGTGTGCGTTATCCATGCTTGAGAACCCTTTGTTCTAACCAAGTGGTTAAACCATTTCTTCTGGCTATGAGGCCAAGTGCCAGCCAGCTGGCATGCTCTATCTAGACAGTGGCGCAAGTGCCAGGCACGCACCGACGAAATGTGACCGTTCGTCAGCGCAGCCTACTTGCTTGTACGTGCCTTTCGCGGCAGTCTCTACAGCAGATTCCCACCCATGTCGTTCAGGACTACCCCTATGTCGTTACGCATCTGCATCCTTGAAACCGATGTCCTGCGACCGGAGTTGACGGCGCAATACCAGGGCTACGGCAGGATGTTCGAGCAGCTCTTCTCGCGTCAGCCGATTGCCGCCGAATTTTGTGTGTACAACGTGATGCACGGCGACTATCCCGCCGACAGTGAAAAGTTCGATGCCTATCTTGTGACGGGCAGCAAGGCCGATTCGTTCGGTACCGATCCGTGGATCCAGACCCTCAAGGCCTACCTGCTCAAACTGTACGAGCGCGGTGAGAAGCTGCTGGGCGTGTGTTTTGGCCACCAGTTGCTGGCCTTGACCCTGGGTGGCAAGGCCGAGCGGGCCGAGCAAGGCTGGGGCGTGGGTATCCACCGCTACTCGTTGGCGGCGCATGCGCCGTGGATGGACCCGGAGGTGTCGGAGCTGACCTTGCTGATCAGTCACCAGGACCAGGTGACCGAGCTGCCGGAAGGCGCCACGGTGATTGCCTCCAGCGATTTCTGCCCGAATGCGGCGTACCACATTCGCGACCAGGTGCTGTGCTTCCAGGGCCACCCGGAATTCGTGCATGACTACTCCCGCGCACTGCTCGATGCGCGCCAGGAATACCTGGGTGACGAGGTGTACCACAAGGCCATAGCCAGCCTGGCCACCGAGCATCAGGGCGATCTGGTAGGGGAGTGGATGTTGCGCTTTATCCAGCAGCCGTCAAAGGCCAGCGACAGCGCCGCTTAATCGGTGGCAACCCTTCGCGGGCACGCCCGCTCCCACAGGTTGCGCACAATGCTGAAAATTGTGAGCCACCTGTGGGAGCGGGCGCGCCCGCGAAGAGGCCATCAAAGCCAACCCGATTTCTTGAAGCTGGCATACAACCCGGCACACCCCGTCGCAATCACCCCCAGTACCGCGAAGTAACCGTAGTGCCAGCTCAGCTCTGGCATGTTCTGGAAGTTCATGCCGTAAACCCCGGCAATCGCCGTAGGGAATGCCAGAATCGCCGCCCAGGCCGCAAATTTGCGCTGCACGATGCTTTGCCGTGACGACTCCAGCAGCATGCCGATCTCGATAGTCTGGCTGGCAATGTCGCGGATGCCGGCCAAGTCTTCCATCTGCCGCGTCACGTGAATCTGCACATCACGAAAGTATGGGCGCATGTTCTTGTCGATGAACGGGAAGCTCAGGCGCTGCAGTTCTTCGCTGACTTCAACCATGGGCGCCACGTAGCGGCGCAGGCGCAGAATGTCGCGGCGCAGGCTGTGCAGGCGACGGATGTCGTCTTCCTGCAGCGAGCCGCCCAGTACGCTTTCCTCCAGCTCTTCGATCTCGCCATGAATGGCCTCGCTGACCGGCTGGTAGTTCTCGGTGACGAAGTCGAGCAGGGCGTACAGCACGAAGTCTTCGCCATGTTCCAGCAGCAGGGGCCGAGCCTCGCAGCGCTGGCGGACCATGGCGTAGGATTTGGAGTGGCCGTTGCGGCAGGTGATGATGTAGCCGTTGCCCGCGAAGATATGGGTTTCGATGAACTCCAGTTTGCCTTCGTGGCGCACTGGCGAGTAGGTGACGATGAACAACGCGTCACCGAAGGTTTCCAGCTTGGGCCGGCTGTGTTTTTCCAGGGCGTCTTCGATGGCCAGTTCGTGCAGGTTGAACTGGGATTGCAGGTTGGCCAGCTCTTCGGCATTGGGCTCTTCCAGGCCGATCCACACGAAATGCCCCGGCTTGCGCGCCCACTCGCTGCCTTCGTCGATGCTGATGTTGGTGACCTTTCTGCCGGCGCTGTACACCGCCGATGCCACGACTCGACCCATGGTTGTCCGCTTATTCGTTTGAACACGGATACAGCTTGGGCTGTACCCGGCGCCAGAGCAACCCGGATCAGGCCAGTTCTTTTTCCATCCGGTCAATGCACTGCTGCATTTGCCCCCGGCACTGCTCGATCAGCGCTGGCAGATCCTGCGGCGTCATGCCCGTCGTGGCAATGGGCGGCAGCGAACGCACGATTACCGTGCGCTGGCGCCAGCTGTTCAGGCTCAGACGCCTGGCATAGCGGCTGACGCAGATCGGCACGATCGGCACACCGGCCTCGATGGCCATGTGAAATGCGCCTTTCTTGAACGCCAGCAAATGCTCGCCGGCATTGCGGGTGCCTTCGGGGAAAATCCAGATCGAGGTGTCGTCCTGCAAAACCCGGGTGGTCTTCTGTATGGCCTTGCGCGCCTGGTAGGCATTCTTGCGGTCGACCAGCACGTTGCCGCCCAGCCAGAACAATTGGCCGAACAGCGGGATCCAGCCCAGGCTCTTCTTGCCGATGGCGACGGTGCGTTGCGGCACTACCTGGCCCAGCACGAACAGGTCGAAGTTGGACTGGTGGTTGGCCACGATCACACAGCCGGGCGGATGGTCCCACAATGGGCCGACTTCGGCCTTGACCTTGATGCGCATCAGCCAGGTGGCCGGCAAGCTGTAGAGCCGGGCAAATACGCGGCTGTTGTCAGGGTTGAAGGGGCGGCACAGACCAATGATCAGGCCCACGACGCCAACGGCAAGAAAATGCAGCCCCAGCAGGAACATACGCAATGAATAAAGCATGGTACGACTCACACCAGACAGTCGCCGGGCAGTGTACGGGTGTGCACTGGTTGGGGCAAACCTTGGTGCACGCCTGTTCCGGCCTTTTCGCGGGCAAGCCCGCTCCTACACAGGTTGCGTATGCCCGTTGAATAGCGGATTTACCCGCGTAGAGGGCGAATGTGCAGGCGCGGGCTTGCCCGCGAAAGGGGCCGTGCGGCTAGCCCATATGCTGCTGGTCCAGCTCGATCGCCTTGTCCAGCGCCTCCAGCAGCCCTTTGCGCACTTTCAGCTTGGTGTTCTTGTGCGCCAGCATGTTCAGCTTCTTCAGCTCCCGCGCCGCGGTCATTGCCGCTTCCTGCAACTGCTCGGCCGGCACCACCTTGTCGAGGAAGCCGGCATCCACTGCGCCCTGCGGGTCAAACACTTCGGCGTTGATCACCGAGCGGTGGAAGGCCGAGCGTCGCAGGCGGTCGCGGGCCAGTTCAATACCGGCGTGGTGCATGGTCATGCCGATTTGCACTTCGTTCAGGCATACCTTGTACGGCCCTTCGACACCAATGCGGTAGTCGGCCGACAGCAGCAGGAAAGCGCCCTTGGCCACGGCATTGCCGGGGCAGGCGACCACCACCGGGAACGGGTGCGACAGCAGGCGGCGGGCGAGGGTGGAACCGGCGGTGACCAGGCTGATGGCCTCTTTGGGGCCGCTGGTCATCACCTTGAGGTCGTAGCCGCCCGACAGAATGCCCGGCTGCCCGGTGATGATCACTACTGCACGCTCTTCGGTAGCGCGGTCCAGTGCTGCATTGAAGGCAGTGATGACGTCCGGCGAGATGGCATTGACCTTGCCGTTGTTCAGGGTAAGGGTGGCGATGCCGTCTTCGGCGTGGTAGGTAATCAGCTCGCTCATGGCAGAGTCCTTTTGTTGGCGTGGCGACGACGTTACCCAGCGTCAGGGGCGAGGTAAAGCAGCAAGGCTGACTGGTCGGTCAGCGCTCACGGCACCCCAAGTGCAAATACATGAAAAAATTGAAAAAAATGCTTGCCAAAGGGAAAGTCTTTCACTAAATTAGCGCACCTCGACGGGCCGCAAGGCTTGAAGAGAAACGGTGAAGTGTCCGAGTGGTCGAAGGAGCACGCCTGGAAAGTGTGTATACGAGAAATCGTATCAAGGGTTCAAATCCCTTCTTCACCGCCACATTCTACGAAGAGCCCCCGCGCTGAAAAGCACGGGGGCTTTTTTTTCAAGGCCACTGGGGCTGCTGCGCAGCCCATCGCGACACAAGGCCGCTCCCACAGGCAATTGGAGTGCCCCCAAGAAGTTGGACAGCAATCCAACCCCTTGGGAGCAGTCGACACCTGTGGGAGCGGCCTTGTGTCGCGAAAGGGCCGCAGAGCGGCCCCGGCAATCTAGAAGCTGATCGAAGCCGAAAGCCGAGCGGTACGCGGTGCCCCCTGGAACAGGTAGTTATCCCCCAGGTAATCCCCCACATCGCGCCAGTAACGCTTGTCCAGCACGTTATCCACCGTCAGCCGCAGCACCGTGTCATACCCGGCAACACGGGTACTGTAGCGGCTGCCAAGGTCGAATACGGTATACCCGCCAACCTCAACATTGCCCGCCTGGCTCGCATACTTGCTGGCGCTATACCGCGCACCGCCCAGCAGCGCGAGCCCCGGAACCGGCAGGGTATATTCCGCATGCAGCGCCGCCCGGAATTTAGGCACGTTGATCGCCTGGTGCCCTTCATAGGCTTCGGTACCGCTGTTCTGCACCCGCGCCCGAATGGCTGCCGCACTGGCCTGTACCTGCAGCTTCGGGGTCACCCAGCCGCTGGCGCCCAGTTCCAGGCCGGTATTTTTCTGCTGGCCTTGCTGCACGTAGGTGAAGTTGCCGCTGCCGTCCGGGCGTGCGTACTGGTAAGCCTGGCGGATCTGGAACAAGGCGGCACTCAGGCTCAGGCCTTGCCAGTCGTGCTTGAGGCCCAGTTCCAGTTGGCGCGACGTGGTGGGCGCAAGAATTTCAGCTGCATTGCTGGCGAACCAGGGGGCCGTGCCTCCGGCAGACAGGCCCTTGGCGTAGCTGGCGTATACCGTGGTGTTCGGCTGCGGCTTGTAGATAATCGCAGCGTTGGGCAGCAGCTCGTACTGGCGTGTGTGGCGCCCGGCAACGCCGTTCTCGTTCCAGGTCTTTTCATCCAGCCGCACTTCACGGGCGCCCAGCACGGTCTGCCATTGCTCGTTGAAGCTGATGCGGTCGCTGATGAACAAGCCGTACTGGCGGCTGTCCAGTCGACGTTCGCTGGCGCCTACGGGTTTGTCGGACGGGGCGAATGCAGGGGCGCCGGTGTCGATGTTGCCGGTACCAAGCCACTCGTTGTAGTACGGGCGCTGATCCAGCGTACGCCGTTGCGCACTGGTACCGACGGTTAGGTCATGGCCCACGCCCAGCGCATCGAAGTGCCCGTTGAGCATGGCCTGTGCCTCGTCGGTACGGCGGGTATCGTCGGGGCTGCGAAAGTCATAGATGTCGTAGTCACCATTGCTGCCGAAAAACGCCCCCTCGCTCGAACCCCAGGCAAACGCGCTGTAGTCGTCGATCACCACTTTGCTGCGGGAGGCGCTCAAGGTGCCGGTCCAGGTATCGTTGAAACGGTATTCGAAGCGCCCGCCCAGGTTCAGCGAGTCGTTCTGCACGGGCTTTGCCCAATGCTGGTAGGCCAGGCGGTCTTCCGGGTCGATGCCGTGGGGCACTTCAGTGCCTCCGAGCAGTTGGTAACCCGGCACCGACGCCTGTTCGCGGTGCTGGTACTCGGCATCCAGCTGCAGGGTGGCATCCGGGCTGATCTGCCAGTCGAATGCCAGCGAGGCGAAGTCGCGCTTGCCGTCAGCGTGGTCGACGTAGGTGCGGATGTCTTCATGGGCCAGGTTGGCGCGCAGGCCGAACTGCTTTTCGCTGCCGAACCAGCCGCCAAGGTCGGTGGCCAGATAGCGTTCGCCTTGTTCGTTGGTCGACACCGTGACGCTGCGTATGTCTTCGGCGCGCTTGGTCACATAGTTGATCAGGCCGCCCGGCTCCGACACACCACTCTGCAGCCCGGACAGACCCTTGAGCAGTTCCACCTGCTGCTTGTTCTCCAGGGCTACGTTCTGCTCGCCGGCAATGGTCTGGCCATTGATGCGATAGCTACTGGCGGCGTTCAGCCCGAAGCCGCGCACATTGAAGTTTTCGTAGTAGCCGATGGGCGCATAGCTTTCGCCGACTGACGCATCGCTTTGCAACACTTCGCTAAGCTTGCGGACCTGGCGGTCTTCCAGCAGCTGCTGGCTGAACACGCTGACAGAGGCGGGAGTGTCGAGCAGCGGCGCGGGCTGGAAACCGCCCACAGCCGCCTGGCGTGCCTGGTAGCCATCACTGGCGAAGGTGTCGGAGACCTGCAAGGGGGCAAGCACCACGCTGTCTTCGGCAAGCACAAGGGGGCACTGCAGGGCCAGGCCCAGGCTGAGCAGGCTCAGGGGCAGGCGGGGGTGATGCGGGGGCATGCGGTGGGGCTCCTGGATGCGCGATACCTGTGCCGGCCCTTTCGCGGGTAAACCCGCTCCTACACCGGTTGGCGATACACCGGGTGGTGAAACACCGGTTGGCGATGCACCGGTTGGTGAAACGCCGGTTGGCGATACACCGGTTGGTGAAACGCCGGTTGGCGATACACCGGTTGGTGAAACACCGATTGGTGATGCACCGGGTGGTGATACCCCAGGTGGTGATATCCCTGTAGGAGCGGGTTTACCCGCGAAGAGGCCGGCACAGGCCATGAAAAAGGCGGCATATTACCAGCCGCCTTCCCCATAAAACGATCAGGGCCCCGTGATAATCAGCCTGTCCTGATCGGCCGCTTGTGCTGCCGCCAGTTGTCATCGATCTTCGACCAGGTCTTGCCATCGGTAATGGCCATCAGCTTGCGTCCATCCTTGAAGGTGGCCAGGAAGGTCGCTTCCTCTTCCTTGCCACCCAACCACAGCCCGGCCAGCAGCCCCACTGGCCCTGCCACCAGAGCGCCGGCCACGCCCCAGCCCAAGGCGCTGCCAAGGCTGCGGTTGGTTTCCAGGCTGGCCAGCCGCAAGTCGCTGATGCGTGCCAGGGAAATCCGTTCACCGGGTGAGGGGCTGCGCGCGGTCTTGAGTGTGAGCGATCCATTGCGATACTCGCCTTCACCTTGCAAGAAGTCGCCGGATTGCACCGTGAGTCTTGTCATAAAGTCATCCTGTCAGGGAAAGGGCATTTTCCAGCGCTTACTGAGCGCTGCCCCGGCAAGCAAGTCAACGGCATTGCGACGGAGGGTAGTGCGGTACTTTGTCGCCGTGGCCAATGGCCTCTTCGCGGGCGCTTCACAAACCTCAGGGCCGTGATACGCCTTGTGGGAGCGGGCGTGCCCGCGAAGAATCCAGTGGTCATTTATCAGGCCAGCTGCAAGGTGTTCTTGCGCTTACGCTCGGCCAGGCCCCACACCAGCAATCCCAGCCCGCCAATCACCAGCCCGGCCACCACAATCCCCATCCAGCCCTGGCGCTGGAACAGCTGCGTGCCCAGCAACGACCCAAGCGCCCCGCCAATGAAGTAGCAGGTGATATAACCGGCATTCAGCCGCGTACGTGCCTCGGGCCGCAGGGCGATCACCGCGTTCTGGTTGCTCACATGCACCAGCTGTACCGCCAGGTCGAGCATCAGCACGCCCAGCAGCAAGGCGAGCAGCGACTGTTCGGCAAACCCCAGCGGCACCCACGACAGCAGCAACACCACCAGGCCCACGGTGGTGCCCAGCGACCCCTTGCCACGGTCCGCCAGGCGCCCGGCCCAGTTGGCCGACAACGCACCTGCCGCACCGGCCAGGCCGAACAGGCCGATCACTGCATCCGAATAGTGGTAGGGGCCTTTTGCCAACAGAAACGCCAGGGGTGTCCAGAACAGGGCGAACAGGCTGAATGCCAACAGACCGAGCAGCGAGCGCAGGCGCAGCACGGGCTCTTCGATGAACAGGCGGAACACGGAGCCGATCAGCGCCGGATACTTCAGCCCGGCGTGGCTGTGGTGCTGTGGCAGGCTGCGGTACAGCGCCACGGCGGTAAGTGCCATCAGCACGGCGGCCAGCACGTAGATACTGCGCCAGCCACCCAGCTCGGCCATGAAGCCGGCAGCAGTACGCGCCAGCAGGATGCCCAGCAGCAGGCCGCTCATCAGCGTGCCGACCGCGCGCCCACGCTGATGCGGCTCGCTCAGGGTTGCTGCCATCGGCACGAGGATCTGTGCCACCACCGAGAACAGCCCGGTCAGCGCCGTGCCGAGCAGCAGCCAGGGCAGGCTGGGTGCACAGGCGCTGATGACCAGGCCCAGGGTGGAGACAACGGTCATCACGGTAATCAACCGGCGCTGCTCGAACAGGTCGCCCAGCGGTGCCAGCAGCAACAGGCCGGCGCCATAGCTGAGCTGCGCGGCAATCACGATGCTGCCGGCGCTGGCGGTGCTCAGGCCAAACTGCTGGGCGATGCTGTGCAGCAGCGGTTGGGCGTAGTAGTTGCTGGCCACGGCCAGGCCTGTGGCGGTGGCCATCAGCAGGATCAAGGCGCGGCTGAGAGTGGGGGTGTGCATACAATTCTCGTGGGGGCAGTCGTGTGTGGTGATGATTATCAGCAAGTGTCAGGCATGACACCAATGTATAGTTTTCAACCTATTCATCTTGAAAGCAGATAGATCGATGAACCTCAAGCAGCTCGAATACGCCCTTGCCGTGGCCGACACCGGCAGTTTTACCCGCGCGGCGGAGCGTTGCCATGTGGTGCAGTCGGCCCTTAGCCATCAGGTGGCGCGGCTGGAGGCGCAGTTGGGGGTGAGCCTGTTCGAGCGTAGTTCGCGACGGGTGCGCCTGACACCTGCAGGGGAGGCCTTTGTGCTCAGTGCACGGCCAGCGGTGGAGGCGGCCCGGCGCATTGCCGATGATGTGGCGGCGGCCTGTGGCCAGGTACGCGGGCGGCTGGCGATTGGTGAAATCAGCTCGCTCACCGCGCTGGACCTGGTCGACCTGTTGGCGGTGTTCCACGGTCTTTATCCGGATGTGGATGTACGCTGGCTCACGGCCAAGAGCGAATCGCTGATCGCTGATGTGCTCGAGCGGCGCCTGGACGTGGGTTTTATCGGGCTGTGGCAGGGCGAGGTGGTGCAGGGGGTGCAGCATCGCTTGCTGGCCAGGGAAGAACTGGCCGCTGTGTTGCCGTTGGGGCACCGCTTGGCGGGCAGGGCACAACTGGCGTTGGCTGACCTGGCAGGCGAGGTGTTGGTGGATTTCCCCGAAGGCACTGGGGCGCGACGACAGACCGACGAGGCGTTTCAGGCGGTGGGGTTGCAGCGCAGGGTGCAGTTCGAGATCGGGCATGTTCGTCTGGTGGAGAAATTCGTGCAGCGGGGCATGGCCGTCGGCCTGGTGCCCGAGCGGGTGGCTCAGGGCATCGAAGGGGTGGCCGTGGCGCGGTTGGTGGATGCGCCGGTACGGCACTTGTATGCGGTGTGGTCGTCCAGCCCCACACCGGCTGCCCGGGCTTTTCTGGACGTGATGGAACAAGGCCTGGGGGCAAGGAAAGGCTAAGCCTGTGCCGGCCTTTTCGCGGCACAGGCAACCTTTCAATCAGGCTGCAAACCCACCGTCCACCGTCAGGCTGGCACCGGTGATATACCCGGCTTCAGGCCCCGCCAGGTAAGCGACAAAGCTGGCAATCTCCTCCGGCTCGCCGTACCGCCCAACGGCCATCAGCGGAATCAGGCTCTCGGCGAACTCGCCACTGGCCGGGTTCATGTCGGTGTCCACTGGCCCGGGCTGCACGTTGTTCACGGTAATGCCTTGCGGCCCGAGGTCGCGTGCCATGCCGCGGGTCAGGCCGACCAGTGCCGACTTGCTCATGGCGTACGGTGCACCGCCGGCAAACGGCATGCGCTCGGCGTTGGTGCTGCCAATGTTGATGATGCGACCCCCTTGGTCCATATAGCGTGCCGCGGCCTGGCTGGCGACGAATACGCTGCGTACGTTCACGGCCAGCATGTGATCGAAGTCGGCCAGGTCGAACTCTGTCACCGGGGCCACTGCCAGCACACCGGCGTTATTGACCAGGATATCCAGCCGGCCCAAGGCCTTCACAGTGTCATCCACTGCCAACTGCACAGCTGCCGCATCAGCGCTGTCAGCCCGCAGGGCCAAGGCTTTGCCGCCGTTCTCGGTAATTTCCCGAGCCAGTTCTTCAGCCGGGCCGGCAGAGCTGACATAGGTGAAGGCCACTTGCGCGCCTTCGCGGGCCAGGCGCCGCACGATGGCTGCGCCAATGCCTCGGGAACCGCCCTGTACCAGGGCCACTTTGCCTTCGAGTGTAAGTTGCTTGGACATGCTGTTCTCCTGCTGGAAGCCAGGCCGAAATGCCTTGGATAGGCACAGTATCGGCGCACGATTACCTACTGATAAGATGGCAATCACTATCAGCAGAGTAAACCTTTGGTTGCTAATCATGGCCATGGAATCGTTCAGCGCGTTGGAATGCTTCATCCGCAGTGCCGAGGTCGGCAGTTTTGCCGAAGCCGCCAGGCGCCTGAGCCTTACTCCGGCTGCCGTGGGCAAGCACGTTGCGCAGCTGGAAGCGCGCCTGGGTGTGCGGTTGTTCCAGCGTAGTACCCGCAAGCTGACCTTGACCGAAGCGGGGCAGCGTTTTCTCGGCGAGGTCAGTGACAGCTTTCGCACCATTCAGTACGCCGTGGCCAACCTGGCCAGTGCAGAAGGCCAGCCGGCCGGGTCGTTACGGGTGAGCATGGGCACGGTGTTCGGGCGCTTGTACGTGCTGCCGTTGCTGGGGGAATTCTTGCGCCGATACCCGGCGATTACCCCGGATTGGCATTTCGACAACCGCCAGGTCGACCTGATCGGCCAGGGCTTCGATGCAGCGATTGGCGGTGGTTTCGAACTGCCGCCAGGGGTGGTGGCGCGCAAGCTGACCCCGGCGCACCGGGTGTTGGTGGCGGCGCCGGCCTATCTGCAGCGGCACGCGCCGATAGAAGACCCGCAGGTGCTGCAACGCCATGACGGCATCCTGGTCCGGTCACCGCAGACCGGGCGGGTGCGCTCGTGGCCGTTGACCAGCCGTTGGCAGGCGCAGCAGCCGCTGCAATTGCGCCAGGCGATGACCATGAGCGATTCGGACGCGGCGTGCGCAGTGGCCGAGCAGGGGCTGGGTATTGCCCTGGTGAGCCTGCCGTTTGCCGTGCCCTACTTGCTGGCAGGTCGGCTGCTGCGGGTGTTGCCGGACTGGTATGTGGACGATGGGTATATCAGCCTGTATTTCGCCGAGCACAAGCTGTTGCCGGGCAAGACCCGGGTGTTCGTCGATTTTGTGGTGGAGCAGTTTGCCGAGCAGGGGCTGGCGGGGCGTTTCGATGCCTTGCAGGCCCTTTAGAGAATTATTGCCTGTGCCGGCCCTTTCGCGGGCCCGCCCGCTCCCACAGGGATATCACAGCCTTGAAGACAGTGGGATCCTTGTGGGAGCGGCCGGCTCAGACAACATCGACAATGAACGATACCTGCGCCCCCAAGCTCACCTCGTCATCCACCCGCTTGCCCAGCAACAGCTGCCCCAGCGGCGAACGCGGGGTAATCACCGTCACCAACCCGCTGCCTTCGCCAATCTTCAACCCCGCTGCCTCAGGCCCCAGAAACAGCCGGCGCTGCCCGCAATCTTCATCCTCCAGGGTCACCAGGTTGCTTACCTGCACGCCGCGCGCCGGGTCGTAGTCACGCAGCAGCAACTGCTGGTAGATCACCAGCGCCTGGCGGATCTCGGCACTGCGGCGGGCCTGGCCGGTGGCCAGGTACGAGGCCTCCAGGCCCAGCGTGTCGTACTTGTTCTCGGCAATGTTCTCTTCGGCGGTGGCGGCCTCGTAGGCGGTTTGCGCCGCGCGGGTCAGCACGTCCAGGTCATGCTCGAGGGTGGCGACAATCAGCGCCAGCAGGTGGGGCTTGTCCATGGTCAGTAACAGAACTCCAGCACGTTGGCCTGGCTTTTTTCGGTGGGCGCGGTACGGTTTTGCTGCAGCCAGAACTGGCACTTGGGGCTGTTGAGGTTGCGCGGGTTGCCCTGTGCGGCATCGGCGGCCTGTTGCAGCGCCTGTTTGTGCAGGATGTCCTTGTAGCGTTCGAACATCTCGGCCTGGGCATCCTGGGCTGGGGCCGGTGCAGGCGTTGCAACGGGGCGGTCTGCATGCGGGGCTACAACCTGGGCCAGGGGTTGCACCTGCTGGGGCCACAACTGTTGTGCCAGCCACAGGCTCACGGCAATGGCCATGGCGCCCAGCCATAGGCCCAAGGCTACGCACATGATCAACGGCAACGGCTTGAGGGTGATCTTCAGTTCACGGTGGCGCGGCATGTCAGCCTCCTGGCAGCGTGGTAGGGGGCATTGTCGCATGCGCTTGGGCATTTTTCTGCGCAGGTGCTTTTGTCAGCGCCAATTTATGCGCAGAATTCGCGGTTTTTGCACCAGCACGGGAGGGGCGCATGAAAGCCACCTGGGACATCTTCTGCAGCGTCGTCGACAACTACGGCGATATCGGCGTGACCTGGCGCCTGGCCCGGCAGTTGGTGGCCGAGCACGGCCTGGCGGTGCGCCTGTGGGTGGATGACCTCAACGCTTTCACGCCCATGTGCCCTGGCGCCGACGCCACGGCGGCGCAACAGTGGCAGCACGGCGTGGATGTGCGCCACTGGCCCGCAGCGTGGTTGCCGGTGGCGCCGGCCGATGTGGTTATCGGCGCGTTTGCCTGCCAGTTGCCGGCGGCGTATGTCGAGGCCATGCGTGCCCGTCCGCAGCCGCCGCTCTGGCTCAACCTCGAGTACCTGAGTGCCGAGGACTGGGTGGAGGGTTGCCATGGGTTGCCTTCGCCGCAGCCCAACGGTTTGCGCAAGGTATTCTTTTTCCCGGGCTTTACCGACAAAACGGGCGGTTTGCTGCGCGAGGGTTCGCTGCTGGCCCGGCGTGATGCGTTCCAGCAGTCGGCGGAGGCGCGCCGTGCCTTTTTGCAGGGGCTTGGTGTAGACCCTGTGCCGGGTGCGCTGCTGATCTCGCTGTTCGCCTATGAAAACCCGCAGCTGGGCAACTGGCTTGATGCCCTGGCCACGGCTGACCAGGCCTGCCACCTGTTGGTCCCGCAGGGGCGCATCGTCGCGGGGCTCAGCCAGTGGCTGGGCGAGGGGCCGCTGCATGTGGGTGATGTGCGCACGCGTGGGGCGCTGACCGTTCAGGTGCTGCCTTTCGTCAGCCAGGACGACTTCGACCGGCTGCTATGGAGCTGCGATTTCAATGCCGTGCGTGGCGAAGACTCGTTCGTGCGTGCGCAGTGGGCGGGGCAGCCGATGCTGTGGCACATCTATGTGCAGGACGAGAATGCCCATTGGGAAAAGCTCGAAGCGTTCCTCGCGCATTATCGCTGCGGCCTGTCAGACGATGCCGATGCAGCCCTGTTGGGCCTGTGGCGTGCATGGAACATGGATTTCGACATGGGCCAGGCCTGGCGGGCGGCCCGCCAGCATTGGCCGGAACTGCAGCAGCATGCCCGCCTTTGGGGGGCGCGACAGGCCGCTCAGCCGGACCTTGCCGAAGCGCTAGTACACTTTTACCGAAATTCGCTATGATACGCGGCCTCGATTTTTATAAATCCATCCAGATTCGGATACTTCGTAATGAAAACTGGTAAAGAACTGAAACCCGGTACCGTACTGCGGATCGACAACGACCCGTGGCTGGTTCAAAAAGCTGAGTTCACCAAGTCGGGCCGTAACAGCGCGATCATGAAGACCAAGCTGAAGAACCTGCTGACCGGCTACAAGACCGAAACCGTGTACGGTGCGGACGACAAGCTGGACGACGTGATCCTGGATCGCAAAGAAGCGACCCTGTCGTTCATCAATGGTGACGAGTACACCTTCATGGACACCACCGACTACACCATGTACGAGCTGAACGCCGAAGACATCGAAGCCGTTCTGCCGTACATCGAAGAAGGCATGGAAGACGTCTGCGAAGCCGTGTTCTTCGAAGGCCGTCTGGTGTCGGTTGAACTGCCGACCACCATCAGCCGTAAAGTTGTCTACACCGAGAACGCTGCTCGTGGTGACACCTCCGGCAAAGTCATGAAGCCTGCCAAGCTGGCGAACGGTACCGAGATCTCGGTTGCCGACTTCATCCAGATCGACGAGTGGATCGACATCGACACTCGCGACAACAGCTTCAAAGGCCGTTCCAAGAAGTAATGCTTCTTGCGAGACGCAAAAAACCCGGCGCAAGCCGGGTTTTTTTATGCCTGTGTGCTCGTGCTTTTGTGGGTGCAACTGTCGTGCTCAATTTCTAAAAGCTGGCGCAGATCCGTGTGGGAGCGGGCTTGCCCGCGAACACGGGCGAAGCCCGTGCCATCCACCGCGGTGTATTCTTCGCGGGTAAACCCGCTCCCACAGGGGATCGCGCAAGCCTTTGCGCCTTAGACGGTTACGTGCAGGCGCACATCCACATTACCGCGGGTGGCATTGGAATACGGGCACACCTGGTGCGCCTTTTCCACCAGCCCTTCGGCATCGGCCTGGGCCAGGCCCGGCAGGTTGATGTGCAGGTCGATGTCCAGGCCGAAACCGCCCGGGATCTGGCCGATGCCCACCTTGGCGGTGATCGAGGTATCTGCCGGCAGGGCTTTCTTCTCTTGCCCGGCCACGAATTTCAAGGCGCCGATGAAACAGGCCGAGTAACCGGCGGCGAACATCTGCTCGGGGTTGGTGCCGTCACCGCCCGCGCCGCCCAGTTCCTTGGGGGTGCTCAGGCTGACTGCCAGCTTGCCGTCGCTGGAGCGGGATTTGCCGTCGCGCCCACCGGTGGAGGTTGCTTCTGCGATGTACAGCGGAGTGACCTTTTGCATCTTGAGCCTCGCTAATGTGCTGTGCACTCCCGTTTGCAGGAGGGCGGGGGTTGGTGTGGGATTTAAATTAGCGCGCAATTAATTAGTGCGCAAGATAAATCATCGCCGTTCATCGGAACGGCCATTTCACAGCATAGCGTTCAGAGGTTTTTTTGCAGGTTGTCGCGCAGGTTCAGCAGGTCGGCTTGCAGTTGCTGTAGCTGCTCCAGGCTGCGCCCGCTGGCCTTGAGAATGCACTGCGGCACCGCTTTGGCCTGCTGTTGCAGGGCGCGGCCTTTGTCGGTCAGTTGCACCATCACTACCCGTTCATCTTCGCGGCTGCGGTTGCGCTGCAACAGGCCTTCGCTTTCCAGGCGCTTGAGCAGCGGGGTCAGCGAGCCTGGGTCGGTCAGCAGGTGCTGGCTGATTTCGCCCACGGTCAGGCCGTCACGCTCCCAGAGCACCAGCATGGCAAGGTATTGCGGGTAGGTCAGGCCCAGCGCCTGCAGCAGCGGCTTGTAGACCTTGGTCATCAGCAACGAGGTGGAGTGCAGGGCAAAACAGACCTGGTTGTCCAGCAGCAGCTCGTCACAGGAGGCTTGGGTGTCGGCGTTCATGCAGGTCCTTGAAAGTGATCAATGGAAAATTCTGGCACGCTGATCATCAGTGCGCGAGTTAATCGCGCAGTTCACTGCGCAAGGCCAGGTCCCAGGGTGGTATCGGGCTGAATCGGCTCTTGAGGAATTCGAGCAGCAAACGGCTGCGAGAGTTCGTTTCATGTGCCAGGCGTAGCGCGTAAATGCCGCTGGTCTCGGCTTCAGGCAAGCCGCCGTCGCAGAACAACGGGATAAGCTCGCCGCGCAGCAGGTATTCACTGATCAGCCAGGTGGGAAGGTGGGCTATCCCCAGGCCGGCGAGGGCGCCGAACAGCAGGGTTTCGGCATTGTTGGCGGCCATGCGCATGCGCGCGGGTCGGTACAGGCGGGTTTGCCCGGCCACACTGAAGCGCCAGGCGAACGGCGGCGCCAGGCCATCCCAGTCCAGCCCGTCATGCCCGGGCAGTTCGCTGGGGCAGGTGGGGATGCCGCGGCTGGCCAGGTAGGCGGGGCTGGCGCAGGCGATGCGCACCATGTAGGCGAGCGGCGTGGCGACCAGACGGGTGTCGGCCAAAGGGCCGGCGCGCAACACCAGGTCGACCTCGCCCAGGTGGCTGCCCTGCAGGTCGACGAAACTGTCGATCAACCGCAGTTGCACGTCCAGGCCCGGGTAGGCCACCAGGAAGTCGGCAATGGCCGGGGCCAGGTGGCGGCGGCCAAACGCGGCAGGTGCGTCGATGCGGATCAGGCCTTCCGGGGCATTGCTCAGTGACACCGCTTCGGCCCGGGCCAGGCGCAACTCCTCGATGATGCGCCTGGCCCGCTCGGCAAAGGCGTTGCCTGCAGGCGTGGCCCGCACTGCGTGGGTGCTGCGGGTGAACAGGCGGCTGCCGACGGCGCTTTCCAGGTTGTCGATGCGCCGTGCTACCGCAGACGGGGTCAGCGGGTGGCGACGGGCGGCGGCAGAAAAACTGCCGGTTTCCAGCACATCGAGGAACAGGCTCAATTGGTCGGTCAGGGTATCGGGGCTCATGGTTGCCTTGCTTTTGCGAAAAGCGCACAGCCATTGTGCGCTGCTGTGCGTTTCCCCGCTAGCGCGCAATCGTTAGCATGCTCGCATTATGGGTAAAGGCGGAGGAGGCCCTGATGATCGAGTGGTTGTTGTATATCGTGCTGGGCGCTGCCCTGGGCACCATGGGGGGCTTGTTCGGCATTGGTGGCGGGCTGATTGCGATTCCGGCGCTGGGCGTGTTGTTCGGCCTGGACCAGCAGTTGGCGCAGGGGACCGCGTTGGTGATGGTGGTGCCGAACGTGTTGCTGGCGCTGTGGCGGTATCACCAGCGCAACCGCATCGCGTTGCGCCATGCGTTGCCGCTGTCGGCGTGCAGCTTTCTGTTTGCCTGGCTGGGGTCGATCTGGGCGGTGGGGCTTGATGCGCATTCCATGCGCCTGGGTTTTGTCGGCTTTCTGGTGGTGCTGGCGGTGTGGAACGTGGTGCGGATGTTCATGAAGGTGTCGCCGCCGAGTGCCGAGCTGCGTCATGCCTGGCCGTGGCTGGGTGTGCTGGGCAGCTTTGCCGGCACAATGGGCGGCTTGTTCGGGGTGGGTGGGGCCGTAGTGGCCACGCCGGTCCTGACCAGTGTGTTCGGCGCTACCCAGGTGGTGGCGCAGGGGTTGTCACTGGCGCTGGCGGCGCCGAGTACCGTAGTCACGCTGGTGACCTATGGCGTGCACCATAGCGTTGACTGGGGGGTGGGGATTCCGTTGGCGGTGGGGGGCTTGCTCAGCATCAGTTGGGGCGTGAAGCTGGCCCACGCGTTGCCGGAGAAGGCATTGCGGGCGATGTTCTGTGTGTTTCTGGTGGTCTGTGCGGTGATGCTGGGGTTTGAGCTGTGAGATTTTTGGGCCGCTTTGCGGCCCCAGATTACTTGAAACCCTCAACGATGTAGTCGGCCATGCAGTCGGTAATGGGCGAGGGGGTCTGGGTACTGCGCACCAGCATTACATTGGCCATCGGTAATTGCGGCAGCCCTTCGCTCTCACCCAGTACGCGGATGTTGCCCCCGATCAGGCTCTGCAACTGCGCGGTCACTGCCAGCCCGGCGGTGACGATGGCAAAGATCGCCGCCAGGCTTGGGCTGGTGTAGGCAATACGGTAATCGATGCCCTGTGCCTCCAGCGCATTGCAGGTCCAGGCGCGACAGAAGCAGTCGGTGTTGAACAGCGCCACCGGCATCGGCCGTTGTTCGTGCGGGCAAAAGCCTTCTGCCGCGGCCCACACCAGGCGTTCCTGGCGCAGCAACTGGCCAATCTCGTTGCCGGGCTCGCGGGTGACGATGGTCAGGTCCAGATCCTGGCGCAGCATCAGCTGCTTGGACGAGTCGCAATGCACTTCCACCTGCACCAGCGGGTAGGCCTGGGCAAAGCTTGACAGGATGGTCGGGAGGAAGCGCATGGCGTAGTCGTCCGGTGTGCCGATGCGCACCAGTCCAACCATGTGCGGCATGCGCAGGGTGTTGAACACTTCGCCATGCAACTTGAGAATGCGCCGGGCATACCCCAGCAGGACCTGGCCTTCGGCGGTCAGCCGCACCTGACGGCCATCACGTTCGAAGAGCTGGCGCTGCAGAACGTCTTCTTCCAGGCGTTTCATCTGCATGCTGACTGCTGACTGGGTGCGGTTGACCACTTCGCCTGCACGGGTAAAGCCGCCTTGCTCGGCAATGGCGACGAAGGTGCGCAGGACGTCCGCGTCGAGGCTCTGGTACTGGGACATTGCATCAATCTCCGAGATGCATCGCATCAGAAACATTCGTTGGATTGATCTTATGCCTGGCGTGAGACTGAAGCCATCAACACGGAGGGCTTCACGATGAAAGGTCATGTCAGCAGCATCCAGCAACCTGCCTTTTCCCTGAGCTACCTGTGGCATGCGGCCCTGCAGCGTCCGGCGCGTTGGCTGGAGTTGTACCGTCAGCGTCAGGAGCTGGCCAGCCTCAGTGATGCAACTTTGCGCGACTTGGGGTTGAGTCGGGCGGATATCCAGCAAGAGGCCGAGCGGCATTTCTGGGATGATCCACTGAGGAAGTGATGCCAGGCGTGGCAGTCGCTTCTGCTTCTGCTCCTGCTCCTGCTTTGGCTTTTGCTTCTAAGCGCGCGGTAGTTCAGGCGACGCAGATTGCGACTTCAGGAGGCCGAGCGCAGGGCTTGCGGAGGGAGGTGACGGGCATGGATGCCCGTCAAGCGCTGGGCCCCAGGATGGGGCCTGCAGCGCGGTCCTCCCGGGAGCAAGCCCGGAGCGAGGGGACCCCGAAGCGTAGCGTAGGGGCCGGATGATGGGAGCCGACGGTTTTGGTTACTTTGGCCACGACCAAAGTAACCCGCCGGAAGGGCGGAAAGGTGAATAGGCGCCAACATCGTGAATGAATGTCTACTTGATGTGAAAGCGCACAACCCAAAGGCTCAAAAGCTCAAAAGCTCAAAAGCTCAAAGGCTCAAAGGCTCAAAGGCTCAAAGGCTCAAAAGCCCAAAAGCTCAAAAGCCCAAAAGCCCAAAAGCCCAAAAGCCCAAAAGCCCAAAAGCCCAAAGCTTAAGCGCTGGTTCTGATCGGGCGTACAGTCCGTTTGCGATGGCGACGCCAACTCACCTTT
>NZ_JBICKE010000049.1:0-15881 GCF_043103865.1 Pseudomonas sp. yb_5 | reverse complement strand
GTCGTAGCAAAAATTATTGAATAAGTAGTTGATTTACTTGATCAGGCCGGTATAATGGCCGGCCTGATACAGCGTTACAGGTCAGTAGCTCAATTGGCAGAGCGACGGTCTCCAAAACCGTAGGTTGGGGGTTCGATTCCCTCCTGACCTGCCATTTCACCTCGGTGTGATGGCTTTCTTCTTACAGGATCCTCCTCGATGACCCCCAAAACTGAAGCCCAAGAATCGCGTTTTGATCTGTTCAAGTGGCTGGCTGTAGTGGCTTTGGTGGTTGTTGGTGTTGTGGGTAATCAATATTACTCCGCCTCTCCAATCCTGTATCGCGTCCTTGTACTTCTCGTTCTGGCTGCTGTCGCGGGCTTTGTAGCCCTGCAGACTGCGAAGGGCAAGTCGTTCTTTGCGTTGGCGAAGGAAGCTCGTACCGAGATTCGTAAAGTCGTGTGGCCGACCCGCCAGGAAACCACCCAGACCACGCTGATTGTCGTGGCTGTCGTGCTGGTTATGGCACTGCTGCTGTGGGGGCTCGACTCCCTGCTCGGCTGGGCGGTCTCCTTGATCGTTGGCTAAAGGTGTCCCGTGGCTAAGCGTTGGTATGTTGTGCATGCTTACTCGGGTTACGAGAAGCATGTAATGCGCTCCCTGATCGAGCGCGTCAAGCTGGCTGGCATGGAAGACGGTTTCGGCGAGATCTTGGTTCCGACCGAAGAAGTCGTCGAAATGCGCAACGGCCAGAAGCGCAAGAGTGAGCGCAAGTTCTTCCCTGGCTATGTGCTGGTCCAGATGGAGATGAACGAAGGGACTTGGCACTTGGTCAAGGACACCCCTCGCGTGATGGGCTTTATTGGTGGTACTGCTGACAAGCCTGCACCGATCACCGATAAAGAGGCTGAGGCTATTCTGCGTCGCGTTGCCGACGGCAGTGACAAGCCGAAGCCCAAGACGCTCTTCGAGCCAGGAGAAGTGGTTCGAGTCATTGATGGTCCGTTTGCTGACTTCAATGGTAGTGTCGAAGAGGTTAACTACGAAAAGAGCCGCCTGCAGGTTGCGGTGCTCATTTTCGGTCGCTCTACTCCGGTGGAGCTCGAGTTCAGCCAGGTCGAGAAGGTCTAGGCGGACGAAGCATCCCATACCCCGCAGCCCTGTGTGCTGCGGGGTTTTGTCGTCACTGGGATAAAACGCAAGTCATCCGGGGAGCCATCAGGCGTTCGTACCCGATTTTGGAGTAGCTCATGGCTAAGAAGATTCAGGCTTACATCAAGCTGCAAGTTAAGGCCGGCCAGGCCAACCCAAGCCCACCCGTTGGTCCAGCTCTGGGTCAACATGGTGTGAACATCATGGAATTCTGCAAGGCCTTCAACGCCCGTACCCAGGGTCAAGAAGCCGGCCTGCCGACTCCAGTGATCATCACTGTCTACAGCGACCGTAGCTTCACCTTCGAGACCAAGAGCACCCCTGCCTCGGTTCTGCTGAAGAAAGCTGCTGGCCTGACCAGTGGTTCGGCTCGCCCGAACACCGTTAAAGTCGGTACCGTTACCCGTGCTCAGCTGGAAGACATCGCCAAAGCTAAACAGGCTGATCTGACTGCCGCTGACCTGGACGCTGCTGTACGCACCATCGCTGGCTCTGCCCGCAGCATGGGCCTGAACGTGGAGGGTGTGTAATGGCTAAGCTGACCAAACGCCAAAAGGCAATCGCCGAGAAAATCGAAGCAGGCAAGGCCTACAACTTCGAAGAAGCGGCAACTCTGCTGGCCTCGCTGCCCGCTGCCAAGTTCGTCGAGTCCTACGACATCGCCGTTAACCTCGGTGTTGATCCGCGTAAATCCGACCAGGTCGTTCGTAGCGCTACCGTGCTGCCACACGGCACTGGCAAGACCGTTCGCGTTGCTGTCTTTACCCAGGGTCCAGCTGCTGAAGCTGCTCTGGCTGCCGGCGCTGATCGCGTAGGTATGGACGATCTGGCTGCCGAAATGAAAGGCGGCGACCTGAACTATGACGTCGTTATCGCATCCCCTGATGCCATGCGCGTTGTAGGTCAACTGGGTCAGGTTCTGGGTCCTCGCGGCCTGATGCCTAACCCGAAAGTTGGTACCGTGACCCCGGACGTAGCCACTGCCGTGAAAAACGCCAAGGCTGGTCAGGTTCGCTACCGTACCGACAAAAACGGTATTATCCACACCTCCGTTGGCAAGATCGGCTTTGAAGCTGACAAGCTGAAGGAAAACGTTGAAGCCCTGATCGCTGACCTGAAGCGTATCAAGCCGGCCTCTTCGAAAGGTATCTACGTTAAGCGCGTTACCCTGAGCACCACCATGGGCCCAGGTCTGGTCATCGATCAGAGCTCGCTGAACGTGTAAGAACATGGCGGCGCGACCAGTCGCGCCGCCAGCAAAAATTGGGGTCCCTGCCTGGCGGGGGCTATCCAAGACCGTAGGCGGCGCAAGCCTTAAAATATCAGCCCACGCAGATGGTGCTCCCGATTCGTTACCGAATCAGACACCAAAACGACATCCGGCTTCGGCCAGATGAAACGGTAAAAACCAGGAGTAAACCCGTGGCAATTAAACTCGAAGACAAGAAGGCCATCGTCGCTGAAGTCAACGAGGCTGCCAAAGTCGCTCTGTCCGCTGTCGTGGCTGATGCCCGTGGTGTGACTGTAAGCGCAATGACCGGACTCCGTAAAGAGGCCCGCGAAGCTGGTGTATACGTGCGTGTAGTGCGTAATACCCTGCTCAAGCGCGCTGTTGAAGGCACCGAATTCTCGATCCTCAACGACGCGTTCAAAGGCCCGACCCTGATTGCTTTCTCCAACGAACACCCGGGCGCTGCTGCTCGTCTGTTCAAAGAGTTCGCCAAGGGTCAGGACAAGTTCGAGATCAAGGCAGCTGCGTTTGACGGCAATTTCATTGCAGCGAACCAGATCGACGTGTTGGCTACCCTGCCGACCCGCGACGAAGCTATCGCAAAACTGATGAGCGTTATTCAAGGCGCTACCAGCAAGCTGGCTCGTACTCTGGCAGCCATTCGCGACCAGAAAGAAGCTACCGCTGCCTAAGGCGCGCGAATTCTTTCAAAATCATACGTTTAATTTGATGGCTGCGTAGGCTGTCACCCCAATACAGGATTTAAGTCATGTCTCTGACTAACGAACAAATCATCGAAGCAATCGGCCAGAAAACCGTTCTGGAAGTTGTTGAGCTGATCAAAGCAATGGAAGAAACCTTCGGCGTTACCGCTGCTGTTGCCGCTGCTGGCCCAGCTGCTGCTGCTGCCGTTGTTGAAGAGCAGACCGAGTTCAACGTTGTTCTGGTTGAAGCCGGCGACAAGAAAGTGAACGTGATTAAAGCTGTTCGCGAGCTGACCGGTCTGGGCCTGAAAGAAGCCAAAGAGAAAGTCGATGGCGCTCCTCAGGTTGTAGCTGAAGGCGTTTCGAAAGAAGCCGCTGAAGACGCTAAGAAGAAGCTGGAAGAAGCAGGCGCTAAAGTCGAGCTGAAGTAATCTCGACCTTGCGATGCCAGCCTGAGCGTTGAGCGAAAGGCTGATGGCTGGTGGCTTATGCCACCGGCCTTTTTCCGTTATTGGTGGCCGGTCAGGCCGGTCCCGATAACGAGCTGCAAGACACCCATGTGGGTGGCGCAAACCAAGGGGTTTGCACGATTTTCTGGCTGCTCCCGCCGGGAGAAGCCAAACAAGCAGGTGACCAAGCTGGGGAACGCTGATGGCTTACTCATACACTGAGAAAAAACGTATCCGCAAGGACTTTAGCAAGTTGCCGGACGTCATGGATGTGCCTTACCTCCTGGCCATCCAGCTGGATTCGTATCGCGAATTCCTGCAAGCGGGAGCATCCAAGGATCACTTCCGCGACGTCGGCCTGCACGCGGCCTTCAAATCGGTATTCCCGATCATCAGCTACTCCGGCAATGCTGCCCTGGAGTACGTAGGCTATCGCCTGGGCGAACCCGCCTTCGATGTGAAGGAATGTGTCCTGCGTGGCGTGACCTTCGCGGTCCCACTGCGGGTCAAGGTGCGCCTGATCATCTTCGACAAGGAATCGTCGAACAAAGCGATCAAGGACATCAAAGAGCAAGAAGTCTACATGGGTGAAATCCCCCTGATGACTGAGAACGGTACCTTCGTTATCAACGGTACCGAGCGTGTGATCGTTTCCCAGCTGCACCGTTCGCCTGGTGTGTTCTTCGACCACGATCGTGGCAAGACCCACAGCTCGGGCAAGCTGCTGTACTCCGCTCGCATCATCCCTTACCGCGGTTCCTGGTTGGACTTCGAGTTCGATCCGAAGGACTGCGTGTTCGTGCGTATCGACCGTCGCCGCAAACTGCCGGCCTCGGTGCTGCTGCGCGCCCTGGGTTACAGCACTGAAGAAGTGCTGAACACCTTCTACACCACCAGCGTGTTCCACATTTCCGGCGAAAAACTCAGCCTGGAACTGGTGCCGCAGCGTCTGCGTGGTGAAGTTGCAGTCATGGACATCCATGACGAAACCGGCAAAGTCATCGTCGAGCAAGGCCGCCGTATTACCGCGCGCCACATCAACCAGCTCGAGAAGGCCGGCGTCAAGCAACTGGACGTTCCAATGGAGTACGTCCTGGGCCGCACTACCGCCAAGGCAATCGTGCATCCGGCTACCGGCGAGATTCTCGCCGAATGCAATACCGAGATGACCACCGAGCTGCTGATCAAGGTCGCCAAGGCGCAGGTTGTCCGTATCGAGACCCTGTACACCAACGACATCGATTGCGGTCCGTTCATCTCTGACACCCTGAAGATCGATACCACCAGCAACCAACTGGAAGCTCTGGTCGAAATCTACCGCATGATGCGTCCAGGCGAGCCGCCAACCAAGGATGCAGCCGAGACCCTGTTCAACAACCTGTTCTTCAGCGCCGAGCGTTACGATCTGTCCGCCGTAGGCCGCATGAAGTTCAACCGTCGTATCGGTCGTACCGAGATCGAGGGTTCGGGCGTGCTGAGCAAGGAAGACATCGTCGAGGTTCTGAAGACCCTGGTCGATATCCGTAACGGCAAAGGCATCGTCGACGACATCGACCACCTGGGTAACCGTCGCGTACGTTGCGTCGGCGAGATGGCCGAGAACCAGTTCCGTGTTGGCCTTGTGCGTGTCGAGCGCGCGGTCAAGGAACGCCTGTCGATGGCGGAAAGCGAAGGCCTGATGCCGCAAGACCTGATCAACGCCAAGCCGGTAGCGGCGGCGGTGAAAGAGTTCTTCGGTTCCAGCCAGCTGTCCCAGTTCATGGACCAGAACAACCCTCTCTCGGAGATTACCCACAAGCGCCGCGTCTCCGCACTCGGCCCTGGCGGTCTGACTCGTGAGCGTGCCGGCTTCGAAGTCCGTGACGTACACCCGACCCACTATGGCCGTGTGTGCCCGATCGAGACGCCTGAAGGTCCGAACATCGGTCTGATCAACTCCCTGGCGGCCTACGCCCGCACCAACCAGTACGGCTTCCTGGAAAGCCCGTACCGTGTTGTGAAGGAAGGCGTTGTCAGCGACGACATCGTGTTCCTGTCGGCAATCGAAGAGGCGGATCACGTCATCGCACAGGCTTCGGCCGCGATGAACGACAAGAAGCAACTGATCGATGAGCTGGTAGCAGTTCGTCACCTGAACGAATTCACCGTCAAGGCGCCGGAAGACGTCACCCTGATGGACGTTTCGCCGAAGCAGGTTGTTTCCGTTGCAGCGTCGCTCATTCCGTTCCTTGAGCACGACGACGCCAACCGTGCATTGATGGGTTCGAACATGCAGCGTCAGGCTGTACCGACCCTGCGTGCCGACAAGCCGCTGGTAGGTACCGGCATGGAGCGCAACGTTGCCCGTGACTCCGGTGTCTGCGTGGTTGCTCGCCGCGGTGGTGTGATCGACTCGGTCGACGCCAGCCGTATCGTTGTTCGCGTTGCCGACGACGAAGTGGAAACCGGCGAAGCGGGTGTGGATATCTACAACCTGACCAAGTACACCCGTTCGAACCAGAACACCTGCATCAACCAGCGTCCGCTGGTGAGCAAAGGTGACAAGGTTCAGCGTGGTGACATTATGGCCGACGGCCCGTCCACCGACATGGGTGAGCTGGCTCTGGGTCAGAACATGCGCATCGCGTTCATGGCGTGGAACGGCTTCAACTTCGAAGACTCCATCTGCCTGTCCGAACGTGTTGTTCAGGAAGATCGCTTCACCACCATCCACATTCAGGAACTGACCTGTGTGGCGCGTGACACCAAGCTTGGCCCAGAGGAAATCACTGCGGACATCCCGAACGTGGGTGAAGCTGCACTGAACAAGCTGGACGAAGCCGGTATCGTTTACGTAGGTGCTGAAGTTGGCGCTGGCGACATCCTGGTCGGCAAGGTCACGCCAAAAGGCGAAACCCAGCTGACTCCGGAAGAAAAACTGCTGCGCGCAATCTTCGGTGAGAAGGCCAGCGACGTTAAGGACACCTCCCTGCGTGTGCCAACCGGCACCAAGGGTACTGTCATCGACGTACAGGTCTTCACCCGTGATGGCGTGGAGCGCGATAGCCGCGCACTGGCCATCGAGAAGATGCAGCTCGACGAGATTCGCAAGGACCTCAACGAAGAGTTCCGCATTGTCGAAGGTGCAACCTTCGAGCGTCTGCGTTCGGCTCTGAACGGCCAGGTGGTTGACGGTGGTGCGGGCCTGAAAAAAGGCACTGTGATCACTGACGAAGTGCTGGACGGTCTGGAGCACGGCCAGTGGTTCAAACTGCGCATGGCTGAAGATGCACTGAACGAGCAGTTGGAAAAGGCTCAGCAGTACATCGTCGACCGTCGCCGTCTGCTGGACGACAAGTTCGAAGACAAGAAGCGCAAGCTGCAGCAGGGCGATGACCTGGCACCGGGCGTACTGAAGATCGTCAAGGTTTACCTGGCAATCCGCCGCCGCATCCAGCCGGGTGACAAGATGGCCGGTCGTCACGGTAACAAGGGTGTTGTCTCGGTCATCATGCCGGTTGAAGACATGCCGCACGATGCCAACGGTACGCCGGTTGACGTCGTACTGAACCCGCTGGGTGTACCTTCGCGTATGAACGTTGGTCAGATCCTTGAAACCCACCTGGGCCTCGCGGCCAAGGGCCTGGGCGAGAAGATCGACCGCATGCTCGAAGAGCAGCGTAAAGCCGCTGAGCTGCGCGTGTTCCTGACCGAGGTCTACAACGAGATCGGCGGTCGTCAGGAAAACCTCGACGAATTCACCGACGAAGAGATCCTGGCCCTGGCTAACAACCTGAAGAAAGGCGTGCCGATGGCTACCCCAGTCTTCGATGGTGCCAAGGAGCGCGAGATCAAGGCCATGCTGAAGCTGGCCGACCTGCCAGAGAGCGGCCAGATGGTGCTGTTCGACGGCCGTACCGGCAACAAGTTCGAGCGTCCTGTGACCGTTGGTTACATGTACATGCTCAAGCTGAACCACTTGGTGGACGACAAGATGCACGCGCGTTCCACTGGTTCCTACAGCCTGGTTACCCAGCAGCCGCTGGGTGGTAAGGCGCAGTTCGGTGGTCAGCGTTTCGGGGAGATGGAAGTGTGGGCGCTGGAAGCATACGGCGCGGCATACACCCTGCAAGAAATGCTCACAGTGAAGTCGGACGACGTGAACGGCCGTACCAAGATGTACAAGAACATCGTGGATGGCGATCACCGTATGGAGCCGGGCATGCCCGAGTCCTTCAACGTGTTGATCAAAGAGATCCGTTCGCTCGGTATCGATATCGATCTGGAAACCGAATAACACGTGACGCGAAGGGGGGTGGGGCAGGTAATGCCCGCTCCCTGCTCCGCCAGGAGGAAAGGCCTTGAAAGACCTACTGAATTTGCTGAAAAACCAGGGTCAAGTCGAAGAGTTCGACGCCATCCGCATCGGTCTGGCGTCGCCTGAAATGATCCGTTCGTGGTCGTTCGGTGAAGTTAAGAAGCCGGAAACCATCAACTACCGTACGTTCAAGCCTGAGCGTGACGGCCTGTTCTGCGCCAAGATCTTTGGCCCAGTCAAGGACTACGAGTGCCTGTGCGGCAAGTACAAGCGCCTCAAGCACCGCGGCGTAATCTGCGAGAAGTGCGGCGTTGAAGTTGCCTTGGCGAAGGTTCGTCGTGAGCGCATGGCGCACATCGAACTGGCCTCGCCGGTTGCCCACATCTGGTTCCTGAAGTCGCTGCCGTCCCGTATCGGCCTGCTGATGGACATGACCCTGCGTGATATCGAGCGCGTGCTCTACTTCGAGAGCTATGTCGTTATCGATCCGGGCATGACCACCCTGGAAAAGGGCCAGCTGCTGAACGACGAGCAGTACTTCGAAGCGCTGGAAGAGTTCGGTGACGACTTTGACGCCCGCATGGGTGCCGAGGCTGTCCGCGAGCTGCTGCACGCTATCGACCTGGAGCACGAGATCGGCCGCCTGCGCGAAGAAATTCCGCAGACCAACTCGGAAACCAAGATCAAGAAGCTTTCCAAGCGTCTGAAGCTGATGGAAGCCTTCCAGGGCTCGGGCAACCTGCCTGAGTGGATGGTCCTGACCGTTCTGCCAGTGCTGCCGCCGGACCTGCGTCCGCTGGTACCGCTGGATGGTGGCCGTTTCGCGACCTCCGACCTGAACGACCTGTATCGTCGGGTGATCAACCGTAACAACCGTCTGAAGCGCCTGCTGGACCTGTCGGCGCCGGACATCATCGTGCGCAACGAAAAGCGCATGCTGCAGGAAGCGGTCGACGCCCTGCTGGACAACGGCCGTCGTGGTCGCGCCATCACTGGCTCGAACAAGCGTCCGCTGAAGTCCCTGGCCGACATGATCAAAGGTAAGCAAGGTCGCTTCCGTCAGAACTTGCTCGGTAAGCGTGTTGACTACTCCGGCCGTTCGGTAATTACCGTAGGTCCGACCCTGCGTCTGCACCAGTGCGGTCTGCCGAAGAAGATGGCCCTCGAGCTGTTCAAACCGTTCATTTTCGGCAAGCTGGAAATGCGTGGTCTGGCGACCACCATCAAGGCTGCCAAGAAGATGGTTGAGCGCGAGCTGCCAGAGGTGTGGGACGTTCTCGCTGAAGTGATTCGCGAACACCCCGTACTGCTCAACCGTGCACCGACCCTGCACCGTCTGGGTATCCAGGCGTTTGAGCCCGTACTGATCGAAGGTAAGGCTATCCAGCTGCACCCGCTGGTCTGTGCTGCGTACAACGCCGACTTCGACGGTGACCAGATGGCCGTTCACGTGCCGCTGACCCTGGAAGCCCAGCTCGAAGCACGTGCGCTGATGATGTCGACCAACAACATCCTGTCGCCAGCCAACGGTGAGCCAATCATCGTTCCGTCGCAGGACGTTGTACTGGGTCTGTACTACATGACCCGTGAAGCCATCAATGCCAAGGGCGAAGGTCGCGTCTTCGCCGACCTGCAGGAAGTCGACCGCGTATTCCGCGCCGGCGAAGCTGCACTGCACGCGAAAATCAAGGTTCGTATCAACGAAACCGTGAAAGAGCGTGATGGCTCGGTGGTCAAGAATACCCGCATCGTCGACACCACCGTCGGCCGTGCGCTGCTGTTCCAGGTTGTGCCGGCAGGTCTGCCGTACGACGTGGTCAACCAGCCAATGAAGAAAAAGGCGATCTCCAAGCTGATCAACCAGTGCTACCGCGTGGTTGGTCTGAAAGAGACCGTTATCTTCGCCGACCAGTTGATGTACACCGGTTTCGCTTACTCGACCATTTCCGGCGTTTCCATCGGTGTTAACGACTTCGTTATCCCGGACGAGAAAGCCCGCATCATCGGTAACGCTACCGACGAAGTGAAGGAAATCGAGAGCCAGTACGCCTCCGGCCTGGTAACCCAGGGCGAGAAGTACAACAAGGTCATCGACTTGTGGTCGAAGGCGAACGACGAAGTGTCCAAGGCGATGATGGCCAACCTCTCGAAAGAGAAGGTCATCGACCGCGAAGGCAAGGAAGTCGAGCAAGAGTCCTTCAACTCGATGTACATGATGGCTGACTCGGGTGCGCGGGGTTCCGCAGCCCAGATCCGTCAGCTGGCCGGTATGCGTGGTCTGATGGCCAAGCCGGACGGCTCCATCATCGAGACGCCGATCACTGCGAACTTCCGTGAAGGTCTGAGCGTACTTCAGTACTTCATCTCGACTCACGGTGCTCGTAAGGGTCTGGCGGATACCGCACTGAAAACCGCTAACTCCGGTTACCTGACTCGTCGTCTGGTGGACGTTGCCCAGGATCTGGTTGTGACCGAGATCGACTGCGGCACCGATCAGGGCCTGGTGATGACGCCACACATCGAAGGCGGCGATGTTGTAGAGCCGCTGGGTGAGCGTGTACTGGGTCGTGTCATCGCCCGTGACGTGTTCAAGCCAGGCACCGAGGACGTTATCGTTCCGGCCGGTACCTTGGTCGACGAGCAATGGGTCGAGTTCATCGAGCTGAACAGCATCGACGAAGTGATCGTGCGTTCGCCGATCAACTGCGAAACCCGCTACGGCATCTGCGCCAAGTGCTACGGTCGTGATCTGGCTCGCGGTCACCAGGTGAACATCGGTGAAGCTGTCGGCGTTATCGCTGCCCAGTCGATCGGTGAGCCGGGTACCCAGCTGACCATGCGTACGTTCCACATCGGTGGTGCTGCAAGCCGTACTTCGGCTGCAGACAGCGTCCAGGTGAAGAATGGCGGTATGGTGCGTCTGCACAACCTGAAGCAGGTTGAGCGTGCCGACGGTAACCTGGTTGCCGTATCGCGTTCGGGTGAGTTGGCGATTGCCGACGAGTTCGGTCGTGAGCGTGAGCGCTACAAGCTGCCTTACGGTGCGGTGATTTCGGTCAAGGAAGGTGAAAAGGTCGAAGCTGGCGCCATCGTCGCCAAATGGGACCCGCACACTCACCCGATCGTTACCGAACTGAAAGGTACCGTGACCTTCGTGGGCATGGAAGAAAACATCACCATCAAGCGTCAGACCGACGAACTGACCGGCTTGACCAACATTGAAGTACTGGACGTCAAGGATCGCCCTGCCGCAGGCAAGGAAATCCGTCCGGCAATCAAGATGGTCGATGCTGCTGGCAAGGACCTGTACCTGCCAGGTACTGACGTACCTGCCCAGTACTTCCTGCCGGCCAACGCCCTTGTCGGTGTGGCTGACGGTGCGCAGATCGGTGTTGGTGACGTTATTGCGCGTATCCCGCAAGAGACGTCGAAGACCCGTGACATTACCGGTGGTCTGCCGCGCGTTGCCGACCTGTTCGAAGCGCGTCGTCCGAAAGAAGCCTCGATTCTGGCTGAAGTCAGCGGCACCATCGCATTCGGTAAAGAGACCAAGGGCAAGCGTCGCCTGGTGATCACTCCGACCGACGGTAGCGATCCGTACGAAGAGCTGATTCCGAAGTGGCGCCACCTGAACGTCTTCGAAGGTGAACAGGTAAACCGCGGCGAAGTTATCTCGGACGGCCCGAGCGATCCGCATGACATCCTGCGTCTGCTGGGTGTGAGTGCGCTGGCGAAGTACATCGTCAACGAGATCCAGGACGTTTACCGTCTGCAAGGCGTGAAGATCAACGACAAGCACATCGAGACCATTCTGCGTCAGATGCTGCGCAAGGTTGAGATCTCCGAGTCGGGTGATTCCAGCTTCATCAAGGGCGACCAGATGGAACTGACCCAGGTACTGGTAGAGAACGAGCGTCTCGCTAGCGAGGACAAGTTCATCTCCAAGTTCACCCGCGTGCTGCTGGGTATCACCAAGGCCTCGCTGTCGACCGAGTCGTTCATCTCCGCGGCTTCCTTCCAGGAAACAACCCGCGTATTGACCGAAGCGGCGGTAACCGGCAAGCGCGACTACCTGCGCGGCCTGAAAGAGAACGTGGTCGTGGGTCGTCTGATCCCGGCTGGTACTGGTCTGGCCTACCACAGCGAGCGCAAGCGTCGCCGTGATGCCGACAAACCGCTGCGTGTAAGCGCCAGTGAAGTGGAAGCCGCACTGACCGAAGCGCTGAATTCCAGCGGTAACTAAGTACAGGGCAAGGCCCCGGCTAGCCTCGGGCGATCATCGGCGACATGAAATGTTGCCGATGATCGGGCGGGGAGGGCCGGGGCCTCGTCTTGACTGGGTGCAAGATCCTCTTTAGACTTTTGTACCCTTAAATTTGGTGAGGCTCCGTCTCGCCAATTTTTGGCTTTCTTGCAAGACAATAGAGTCGCAAGACAATCAGTGGAGCTAGTAGATGGCAACTATCAACCAGCTGGTACGTCAGCCGCGTAAGCGTTCGGTCGAGAAGTCCGACGTTCCTGCGCTGCAGAACTGCCCGCAACGTCGTGGCGTGTGCACCCGTGTGTACACCACCACGCCGAAAAAACCTAACTCGGCACTGCGTAAAGTATGCCGTGTGCGTCTGACCAACGGTTTCGAGGTTTCCTCGTACATCGGTGGTGAAGGCCACAACCTGCAAGAGCACAGCGTCGTCCTGATTCGTGGCGGTCGTGTAAAAGACTTGCCAGGTGTTCGTTACCACACCGTTCGCGGCTCTCTGGATACTTCGGGCGTTAAAGGCCGTAACCAGGGTCGTTCGAAGTACGGTACCAAGCGTCCGAAGTAATCGGCCGTTTGCAGACATCCATTTTTTTGAGTCGATAAGAGTAAGGTCGGGCGTGGGTCGAATGACCTGGTCCCGGGCTAACCTGAAGACCGTTTGAGGGCTTATCATGCCAAGACGTCGTGTAGCAGCAAAACGTGAGATCCTTGACGATCCGAAGTACGGATCCCAGATCCTCGCGAAGTTCATGAACCACGTGATGGAAAGCGGCAAGAAGGCCGTAGCCGAGCGCATCGTTTACGGTGCCCTGGATACCGTCAAAGCACGCAAGAACAGCGACCCCCTGGAAATCTTCGAGAAAGCTCTCGACGCCATCGCTCCGCTGGTCGAAGTAAAGTCCCGTCGTGTCGGCGGTGCCACTTACCAGGTTCCGGTTGAAGTTCGTCCATCCCGTCGTAACGCTCTGGCAATGCGCTGGCTCGTAGACTACGCCCGTAAGCGCGGCGAGAAGTCGATGGCTCTGCGTCTGGCCGGCGAGCTGCTGGATGCTGCCGAAGGCAAGGGTGCTGCAGTCAAGAAGCGTGAAGACGTTCACCGTATGGCTGAAGCCAACAAAGCGTTCTCGCACTACCGCTTCTAATTCAAGCATCAATCTTTTTGCGAGGGCTTTATGGCTCGTACTACAGCAATTAACCGCTACCGCAACATTGGTATCTGTGCCCACGTTGACGCGGGCAAGACCACCACTACCGAGCGGATCCTGTTCTACACAGGTCTGAGCCACAAAATGGGCGAGGTGCATGACGGCGCCGCGACCACCGACTGGATGGTGCAGGAGCAGGAGCGTGGTATCACCATTACCTCCGCTGCCGTTACCACCTTCTGGAAAGGTTCCCGTGGTCAGTATGACAACTACCGCGTAAACGTCATCGATACCCCTGGCCACGTTGACTTCACCATTGAAGTAGAGCGTTCGCTGCGTGTACTCGATGGCGCGGTCGTTGTGTTCTGCGGCACCTCCGGCGTTGAGCCGCAGTCCGAAACCGTATGGCGTCAAGCCAACAAGTACGGTGTTCCGCGTGTTGTTTACGTGAACAAGATGGACCGTGCTGGTGCAAACTTCCTGCGCGTCGTAGGTCAGATCAAGAACCGTCTGGGTCACACTCCGGTTCCTGTTCAGCTGGCCATCGGTTCGGAAGATAACTTCCAGGGTCAGGTTGACCTGATCAAGATGAAGGCTATCTACTGGAACGAAGACGACAAGGGCACTACCTACCGTGAGGAAGAAATTCCTGCGGATATGGTCGAGCTGGCTAACGAATGGCGCAACAACATGGTTGAAGCTGCCGCCGAAGCCAACGAAGAGCTGATGAACAAGTACCTTGAAGAAGGTGAGCTGTCCGTCGAAGAGATCAAGGCAGGCCTGCGTGCGCGCACCCTGGCCAGCGAGATCGTTCCGGCTGTCTGCGGTTCGTCGTTCAAGAACAAGGGTGTTCCCCTGGTTCTGGATGCCGTCATCGACTTCCTGCCTGCGCCGACCGAGATTCCTGCTATCCAGGGTATCAACCCGGACGACAAGGATCTGGCAAAAGACGACCCGGCCGTTCGCAAGGACGAGCGTCATGCTGATGATGACGAGCCGTTCTCGGCACTGGCGTTCAAGATCGCGACCGACCCGTTCGTAGGTACTCTGACCTTCGTCCGCGTCTACTCGGGCGTTCTGAGCTCCGGCGACTCCGTGATCAACTCGGTCAAAGGCAAGAAAGAGCGCGTTGGTCGTATGGTGCAGATGCACGCCAACCAGCGTGAAGAGATCAAGGAAGTACGCGCTGGCGACATCGCGGCCCTGATCGGCATGAAGGACGTGACCACGGGTGAAACCCTGTGCAACGCCGACAAGCCAATCATCCTTGAGCGTATGGACTTCCCGGAGCCTGTAATCTCCCTGTCCGTCGAGCCGAAAACCAAGGCTGACCAGGAGAAGATGGGTATCGCACTGGGCAAGCTGGCTCAGGAAGATCCGTCGTTCCGCGTCAAGACCGATGAAGAAACCGGTCAGACCATCATCTCCGGTATGGGTGAGCTGCACCTGGACATCCTCGTTGACCGCATGAAGCGCGAATTCAACGTCGAAGCCAACATCGGCAAGCCGCAGGTTTCGTACCGCGAGAAGATCACCAAATCCAACGTCGAGATCGAAGGCAAGTTCGTTCGTCAGTCGGGTGGTCGTGGTCAGTTCGGTCACTGCTGGGTTCGTTTCTCCGAGCCGGACGTGGACGAAAAGGGCAACATCACCGAAGGTCTGGTGTTCTCCAACGAAGTCGTTGGTGGTGTGATTCCTAAGGAATACATCCCTGCGATCCAGAAGGGTATCGAAGAGCAGATGAAAAACGGCATTGTTGCCGGTTATCCTCTGATCGGCCTGAAGGCCGCGGTATTCGACGGTTCGTACCACGACGTCGACTCCAACGAAATGGCGTTCAAGATCGCTGCTTCGATGGCGACCAAGCAACTGGCCCAGAAGGGCGGTGGCGTGGTTCTCGAGCCGATCATGAAAGTCGAAGTTGTAACCCCGGAAGACTACCTGGGTGACGTGATGGGTGACCTGAACCGTCGTCGTGGTCTGGTCCAGGGTATGGATGAGTCGGTCTCTGGCCGTGTCGTCCGTGCTGAAGTACCGCTCGGAGAGATGTTCGGTTACGCAACCGACGTTCGTTCCATGTCTCAGGGTCGCGCAAGCTACTCCATGGAATTCTCCAAATACGCCGAAGCTCCGTCGAACATCGTCGAAGCACTCGTTAAAAAACAAGGCTAATCCCCTTTAGGCAAGAGGTTCACTGTCGTGGCTAAAGAAAAATTTGATCGTTCCCTTCCCCACGTTAACGTCGGCACCATCGGCCACGTTGACCACGGTAAGACCACTCTGACCGCAGCTCTGACTCGCGTTTGCTCCGAAGTTTTCGGTTCGGCAGTCGTTGAGTTCGACAAGATCGACTCGGCTCCGGAAGAAAAAGCGCGCGGTATCACCATCAACACCGCTCACGTTGAATACAACTCGACCATTCGTCACTACGCTCACGTTGACTGCCCAGGTCACGCTGACTACGTGAAGAACATGATCACCGGTGCTGCCCAGATGGACGGCGCGATCCTGGTTTGCTCGGCCGCCGATGGTCCGATGCCACAAACCCGTGAGCACATCCTGCTGTCCCGTCAGGTAGGCGTTCCGTACATCGTGGTCTTCCTGAACAAGGCTGACCTGGTAGACGACGCTGAGCTGCTGGAACTGGTCGAGATGGAAGTTCG
>NZ_JBICKE010000048.1:0-53611 GCF_043103865.1 Pseudomonas sp. yb_5 | reverse complement strand
CGGCCGCAACGGTGAACGGCGGGTGGTAATTGGCCAGCAGGGCCGGCCTCTTCGCGGGTAAACCCGCTCCTACGAAGACCGGCAGATACAAAAAAGCCCGCAGCGAATGCGGGCTTTGTCGTATCTGGCCGTTTGATCAGAACCGATAAACTTCCATATCGGTGCGAATCGGCGAGGCCATCGGGATTTTGGGTTTCTCCGGCCCTTTCTTCACCTGCTTCGGTGCAGCGGACTTTTTCGGTGCCTCTTCGGCAATCGCCGGCTGGTTGGCCAGCGGCTTCACCGCTGTGCTCAACTGTTCGGCCAACTTCTGCAGCAGTTGCCCCTGGGCCTGCACCTGCGACGACTCACTGCCCTCGTGCTGTTGCTCGAGGTGAATGATGCGGTTGTCACGCACATGGCCACGGCGGTCCAGCAAACGCCACTGGGCATCCAGGATGGCCGGCTGGTTCTTGCCCGAGTCCAGGCGAGTGATCGACAACAGCACTTGCACGTCCGGGGTGAAGCCTTCGGTCGCCGGGGCCAGTACTACGCGCTGGCTGTCCAAGCGCCAGGCCAGTTGACGCACCAGCAGTTGGTCGATATCCGATGAAAGGCTACCAGCCCAACGACCGTCGGTCGCCGCGCTCAGGCTGCCATCAGCTTGACGCTGCAGGAACGTCTCACGCTGAAGATAATCGGCCACCGATACCGGGCCGAGTACAACGGCCATACCCGCACTCTGCGAAGGCTGGCCAGGATCACCACTGTCGAGCTGATACAGGGCAACCGGCTGATGCATGGTGCACCCGCCAAGGCCCAGCAGGCCAGTCATCAACAGCGCAAATGGAAGGCGCAGAAATTTCATCATCCCATCCAGGCGGCTGCCACAAGGCACACCGCAGTGATACATGTATATTCAAACGGGCACACGGCTACGCCGGCACCGCAAGGGGCATATCATCCGCGAAATAACCGTACGACTCCAGCGTTTCTGCCCGAAACGGCGTTGAAATTGCCGTTCCAGGCATTACAACCGGTTATGTCGGCACCTCCACCTGCAACCCATCGACACGCTGGAACCCGCGTGGCAGCTTGCTGCCGCGCCGACCGCGCTCGCCCTTGTAGTGTTCCAGGTCGTCCGCCTTCAAAGACAGGGTACGCTTGCCGGCCTGCAATACAAGGGTCGCACCTTCGGGAATCACGGCTAGATCGGTCACAAATTCTTCACGGCTGGCCACCCGGTCACCCGGCACGCCAATGATCTTGTTGCCCTTGCCTTTACCCAACTGTGGCAAGTCGCTGACCTTGAACACCAGCAGGCGGCCTTCGGTGGTCACCGCCGCCAACCAGTCCTGCTCGCGATCAGCCACTGGGCGCGGGGTCATGACCTTGGCCCCGTTGGGCAAGCTGAGCAAGCCTTTGCCGGCCTTGTTCTTGGCCTGCAGGTCCTCACCCTTGACCACAAAGCCGTAACCGGCATCCGAAGCCACCACGTACAGCGCATCGTCGTCAGGCAACAACACACATTCGAAAGTCGCCCCCGGTGGCGGCGTCAGACGGCCAGTCAGCGGCTCACCCTGGCCACGCGCCGATGGCAGGCTGTGGGCGGCCAGCGAGTAGCTGCGACCGGTGGAATCGATAAGCACGGCAAACTGGTTGGAACGCCCGGCCGCGGCAGCCTTGAAGCCGTCGCCGGCCTTGTAGGAAAGGCCAGTGGCGTCGATATCGTGGCCCTTGGCGCAGCGCACCCAGCCTTTCTCCGACAGCACCACGGTGACGGGCTCAGTCGGCATCAGCTCATTTTCCGACAGCGCTTTGGCTTCGGCACGCGCTACGATCGGCGAACGACGATCATCGCCATAGGTTTCGGCATCCTTGATCAGCTCGCTGCGCACCAGCTTGCGCAGTTTGGCCTCGCTCCCCAGCAGGGCCTGCAGCTTGGCTTGCTCCTTCAGCAACTCATCCTGCTCACCGCGGATCTTCATCTCTTCCAGGCGCGCCAACTGCCGCAAGCGGGTCTCGAGGATATAGTCGGCCTGGATCTCGGTCAGCTCGAAACGCTCGATCAGGGCCTGCTTGGGGTATTCCTCGGTACGGATGATGTGGATCACTTCATCCAGGTTGAGGAACGCGGTGAGTAAACCGTCCAACAGGTGCAGACGCTTCTCGACCTTGTCCAGACGGTGCTGCAGGCGGCGACGAACGGTATTGGTGCGGAACTCCAGCCACTCTACCAATATGGTTCGCAGGTTTTTCAACTGCGGACGGCCGTCCAGGCCGATGATGTTCACGTTGACCCGGTAGGTGCTTTCCAGGTCAGTGGTAGCGAACAGGTGCTGCATCAGCTCGTCGACATCCACGCGGTTGGAACGCGGGATGATGACGATACGGCACGGGTTTTCGTGGTCCGACTCGTCGCGCAGGTCGGCGACCATCGGCAGCTTCTTGGCCTGCATCTGCGCGGCAATCTGCTCCAGCACTTTGGCCCCGGAGACCTGGTGCGGCAGCGCCGTGACGACGATGTCGCCATCTTCGACGCGGTACACGGCGCGCATGCGGATCGAGCCGCGGCCGCTTTCGTACATCTTGAGAATTTCTGCCCGCGGCGTAACGATCTCTGCCTCGGTCGGGTAATCCGGCCCTTGGATGTGCTCGCACAACTGCTCAATGGTCGCCTTGGGCTCATCGAGCAGTCGCACACAGGCACTGGCCACCTCTCGCAGGTTGTGCGGCGGCACATCGGTGGCCATGCCCACGGCGATACCGGTGGTACCGTTGAGCAGGATGTTGGGCAGGCGCGCGGGCAGCACGGCCGGCTCCTGCAACGTGCCATCGAAGTTCGGCACCCAGTCCACGGTGCCCTGGCCGACTTCGCTGAGCAGCACTTCAGCGTAGCGCGACAGCCGCGCCTCGGTATAGCGCATGGCGGCGAACGACTTCGGATCATCCGGCGCACCCCAGTTACCCTGGCCATCGACCAGGGTGTAGCGGTAGCTGAACGGCTGCGCCATCAGCACCATGGCCTCGTAGCAGGCCGAGTCGCCATGGGGATGGAACTTGCCGAGCACATCACCGACGGTACGCGCCGACTTCTTGTGCTTGGCATCGGCATCGAGCCCCAACTCGCTCATGGCATAGACGATGCGTCGCTGCACCGGCTTCAGGCCGTCGCCGATGTGCGGCAGGGCACGGTCCATGATCACGTACATGGAATAGTTGAGGTAGGCCTGTTCGGTGAAGTCAGCCAGCGAGCGGCGTTCGACGCCGTCCAGGCTGAGTTCCAGTGAGTCGCTCATGCGGGCCTCGTCATTATTTCAGGTTCTGGCGCAGCAGCATGGTGCCACCGCGCTGGGTAAATTCAAGTTGTTGCAGGGCACTCATGCCCAGCAGTACGGTGGGGCCGTCCAGGCCCGGCACCACGATGGCGCGTACGTTCTGCAGGCGGATATCGCCCAGTTGCAGGCTGGCCAAGCGCGTGCGGTAGCCTTCGGTGCGGCCGTTGGCGGTGCTCAGTAGCACGGGGCTACCGCGCTCCAGGCTCAGTTCACGGGCCAACGCCTCCGGGATCGCCACGTCGGTGGCGCCGGTGTCGAGCATGAAATGCACCACCTGCCCGTTGATGGCACCATCCACCACGAAGTGGCCCTGGCCATTACTCAGCAGGCGCACTTCGATATAGCCTGCACCATGCTCGGATTGCACCTGGCTATTGGGGTTACGCTGGCTGTCTTCCCACTGGCCGAAAAAACGCGTGGCAAGAAACAGCGCCGCCGCCCAGGCGACGATCATCAGCACCCTGCCCGCGCGCTTGCCCGGCGCCTGGCTCATGGTTTGGCGCTCCAGCCGCCTTGCGGTGCGTCGAAGCGCCAGACGACCGGGCGGGTTTCGCCATCGGCTCGGGCGCTGTCGTTGTTGTCCAGGCCAATCCAGGCACCCTTGGCATCGATCACCAGTGCTTCGGCCAGGCCAAACGGCTGCGCGTAACGCCGTGACTCGACCAGCGCATCGGCAGCGAACGACCAGCAACGCTCGACCTTGCCACTGTCGGCATCACGCCGGCACACCCGGTAGGCGTTACGTTCTAGGGTAAACAGCTTGCCCTCGAACCAGGCCAGGTCCGCGAAGTCGCGCGACAGGGCCCGGGCATTGGGCATTTGCGCCGGTTGCATCTCGACCCCAGCCTCGCTCAGCAGCACGCAACTGCGCCCGCAAGTCCATACCGACTGCCGGCGCTCAATGGCCACCAGGCCACGGCGCTCACGCTCGGCGGCCAGCCACAGGCGGTCGCCCGCCGGGTTGATCGCCACACCTTCGAACAGGGCATTGAAGTTCAGCAGCATGCCGCTTGCCCGGGCCTGGCGCACCATGGCCGAGTCGATCCTCAACCAGTCCGGCTCGCCTTCCAGCGGCAATTGCAGCACCGCGGCATGCGCCTCGCTGACCAGATAGAGGTTACCCGCCTGATCACAGGTGATACCTTCGAAATCCAGCTCGCCACCGCGAATGTACGATGCCGCCCAGTTGCGCGACTTCAACCCCCATGGCAGGCCGCTTTCCGGGACAGCCGGCGGGGTGAAGGTAAGCGGCTGCGCGCGCCAGGTGGGGTTCTGCTGATCGAAGCGGTAGATACGGTCGTCGTCACGATCGGACACGCCCCACAACCCGCCCCGGCATTCCACCAGACCCGAAAGGTTGCCACCGCGCATACCGTCGATCGGGTGCTCGGCTCTCATCTTCAGCTCTGGCCAGTTGCCCGCCAGGCAAGGCAGGGCAACCAGCGCCAGGCAAACGGCAAGGACTTGCCGAATCAAACCATGACCTCGGCCAGGTTGCCCTTGGTTTCCAGCCAGCTCTTGCGGTCACCGGCGCGCTTCTTGGCCAGCAGCTTGTCCATCAGCTCGCAGGTGGCTTCTACGTCGTCCAGGGTCAACTGCACCAGGCGCCGGGTGTTCGGGTCCATGGTGGTTTCGCGCAACTGCGGCGGGTTCATCTCGCCCAGGCCCTTGAAGCGTGTTACCTGCGGCTTGCCGCGCTTCTTCTCGGCCACCAGGCGGTCGAGGATGCCGTCACGCTCGGCTTCGTCGAGGGCGTAGTAGATTTCCTTGCCCAGGTCGATGCGGTACAGGGGCGGCATGGCCACATAAACATGCCCAGCCTCGACCAGTGCCCGGAAGTGTTGAACGAACAGCGCACACAGCAGTGTGGCGATGTGCAGGCCGTCGGAGTCAGCGTCGGCGAGGATGCAGATCTTGCCATAGCGCAGTTGCGCAAGGTCGGTGGCACCCGGATCGACACCAATGGCCACGGCAATGTTGTGCACTTCCTGGCTGGCCAGGACTTCGCCACCGTCCACTTCCCAAGTGTTGAGGATCTTGCCGCGCAGCGGCAGGATGGCCTGGAATTCCTTGTCCCGCGCCTGCTTGGCCGAACCACCGGCCGAGTCACCCTCGACCAGGAACAACTCGGCACGCATCGGGTCCTGGCCCGCACAATCGGCCAGCTTGCCGGGCAATGCCGGGCCCTGTGTGATGCGCTTGCGCTCGACCTTCTTGCTGGCCTTGAGGCGGCGACCGGCGTTGCTGATGGCCAGTTCTGCCAGTTGCATGCCCAGCTCGGGGTGGGCGTTGAGCCACAGGCTGAAAGCATCCTTGACCACGCCGGAGACGAACGCGGCGGCCTCGCGTGATGACAGGCGCTCTTTGGTCTGCCCGGAGAACTGCGGGTCCTGCATCTTCATCGACAGTACGAAGGTGATGCGCTCCCAAACGTCTTCCGGCGCCAGCTTTACCCCGCGCGGCAGCAAGTTGCGGAACTCGCAGAACTCACGCATGGCATCCAGCAGGCCCTGGCGCAGGCCGTTGACGTGGGTGCCGCCCTGGGCAGTGGGGATCAGGTTGACGTAGCTTTCCTGAATGCTGTCACCGCCGTCGGGCAGCCACAGCAAAGCCCAGTCAACCGCTTCCTTGTTACCCGCCAGGCTGCCACAGAACGGCTCGTCGGGCAGGCGCTGGAATTCGTTGACCGAGTCGACCAGGTAGGAGCGCAGGCCATCTTCGTAGTGCCATTCGACCTT
Source organism: Pseudomonas sp. yb_5 (assembly GCF_043103865.1). Lineage (NCBI taxonomy): Bacteria > Pseudomonadati > Pseudomonadota > Gammaproteobacteria > Pseudomonadales > Pseudomonadaceae > Pseudomonas > Pseudomonas sp. yb_5. Next base: position 47,556 of record NZ_JBICKE010000048.1, on the reverse strand, counting down.
TTCGCCGCTGGCCTTGTCCTCGAAGCTGACCAGCAGCCCCGGGCACAGTACCGCCTTGGCCTTGAGCACGTGCTTGAGGCGGCTGATGGAGAACTTGGGCGAGTCGAAGTACTTCGGGTCGGGGCTGAAGTACACGCTGGTGCCGGTGTTGCGCTTGCCGACAGAGCCGACCACTTCCAGCTCGCTGGCCTTGAAGCCATCGGCAAAGGTCATCTGGTATTCGTTGCCGTCACGTTTGACGCGCACGCGCACCTGGGTCGACAGGGCGTTGACCACCGAGATGCCCACCCCGTGCAGGCCACCGGAAAACTGATAGTTCTTGTTGGAGAACTTGCCGCCGGCGTGCAGCTTGGTGAGGATCAGCTCGACCCCGGACACGCCCTCTTCCGGATGGATGTCCACCGGCATGCCGCGGCCGTCGTCGCTGACTTCCAGCGAATGGTCGGCATGCAGGATGACCTGCACCGAACGCGCGTGGCCGGCCAGTGCTTCGTCGACACTGTTGTCGATGACTTCCTGGGCCAGGTGGTTGGGGCGGCTGGTATCGGTGTACATGCCCGGCCGCTTGCGGACCGGATCAAGGCCCGAGAGGACTTCGATGGCGTCTGCGTTATAGGCGCTAGCGCTGGGATTGGCCATAGGGTCTCGTCGTCAGTCTGGTGAATGCAAAAAAGTCAAAATACAGAAAAATCGAGCGCCGCATACTGCCCACGGGCAATGCCGGCGAACGCCAGCAGTGCCGGCAGGCGCTCGGCGAAGCCCTGGAAGCTGTGGTCGCCACCGGCCTGGATACGCAGGGCACAAGCACGGTAATAGTGCTCGGCGTGTCGATAGTCCAGGGTTTCATCGGCGGTCTGCAGCCACACTTGATAGCGGTCGGCATCGGCCGGGGCCGCTACTTCCAGCTCGGCCAGGGCCTGCACGTGATCGTGGGTCAGTTCCCAGGTTTCACCGCTGTAATGATTGCGCTGGGTGCCCAGGTAACCGTCGAAATGCTTGTGCGGGGTTACCGCCGGGTTGACCAGCAGGGCCTTGAGGCCATGGCGCTCGGCCAGATGGGTGGCATAGTAGCCGCCGAGCGAACTGCCCACCAGCAGTGGCGCCCCCAGTTCGGCGGTGGCCGCTTCGAGCTGGACCATGGCTTGCCGTGGGTGGTGGTGCAGGGCCGGCACTCGCAGCTGGTCGGCCAGGCCGAGCTGCTGCATGACTGCCTCCAGCTGACGCGCCTTGGTCGAAAGCGGCGAGCTGTTGAAGCCATGGATATAGAGGATGGAACCCGACATGCTGCCCCCGGAATCTGTGGCTTCGCGCCTGATAATGCGGGCGCAGGGACGCGCAGTGTAGCGCGTTCGCCGGGTTTTGGCGCCGCACAGGGGTTTTAGCAACAAATTCTTCAACAGCTTTGAAAGTGCCGGGGGTGCTTTGCGCCCCTGTCGCGACACAAGGCCGCTCTCACAGGGGTACGCGATCTCCTGTGGGAGCGGCCTTGTGTCGCGATAGGGCTGCGCAGCAGCCCCCAAAATCATCAATAGCCAGGGCTATCGAAGTCGAGCTGCACCTCGAAATCCAGCGCCCGCTCCACCCCGGTCTCCAGCCGCCCATCGGCATGCAGGCGCAACCAGCGGTACCCCGGATGCTCTTCGCTCACCTGGAAGTCTTCGCTGCGCGCCGCGAACTGAATGCAGGTCGACGGCGTGGCCAGCAGGCGCCGCCCCCCTCGGACTTCATCCCATTCCTGATGCACATGCCCCCATAACAAAGCCCGTACCTGTGGATATCCTTCAACGATATCGAACAGCGCCTGGGCATTGCGCAAGCCGATCGGCGCGATCCAGGCGCAGCCGATGTCCACTGGCTGATGGTGGAAGCACACCAGGCAATGCCGCTCGCCGGCCTCTTTCAAGGCGGATTCCAGTACGGCCAGCTGGTCATCTTGCAGAAACCCGTGGGTAGCACCCTGCACGGCGGTGTTGAGCATGACCACCCGCCATGCGCCAATATCGGTCACCGCCTGCACCAGTTCCGGCGCCACCTGCGCCATCACCTGAGCCTCGTCATGGTTGCCCGGCAGCCAGCGAGTGGGTATGGCAAACGGTGCGGTCAGCTCCCGAAACGCTTCATAGGATGCCACGCTGGCATCCTGGGACAGGTCGCCCGTGCACAGCAGCAAGTCGACAAGCGGCTGCTCGCGCCGCACCTGGGCCACCACGTGGCGCAGGCTGTCGCGGGTCTTGAGGCCCAGCATGCTGCCAGCCGGGTCAGCGAACAGGTGGGCATCGGTCAGTTGCACCACGTGCACAGGGCGGGATTGGTCTGGCGGCGACAACGGCCATCTCCTCGAATGGATTCAGCGGGGATTATGGCTGGGCGACGGTGACGAGCAAACACCCGCAACCGACTCACGTCACAATTCAGCGAACACTTGCCAGTTCGTGGCCGCAAGCCAGGCAGTGGCTAAGCCATTCACCCAGGAACAGGTTGAGCTGGGCCTTTTCGTCCGGCTGGTGCATGGCGTCGTTCGGATACGGGTAGATGCTGCGCAGGCGCCGGGTGTGTTCGGCACTGACCACTTCGGCCATGCGCGCATCGTGATACACCTGCACTTCCAGGTGTGGCACTGGCAACCAGGGCAGGCTGTGTTCCTGGCGCACATGCAGGGTGGTGGTGTACGGGCAGGCCAGCACCACGTCGATTACCAGCACGCCGAGCATCTGGTCGCCCTGGGTCATGCCGATGCGGCGCGAGCTCTGGGTGGTGCGCATGTCGGGCAGCAAACGCATCAGCCGGGCGTAGTTGGCCTCGCAGGCTGCCTGCAGCCCGACCAGGTCGACTCGATAGCGCTCGCGCAGCAGGTTCACTTCCACATACCTCTTACTTCGTCACGGTTCAGCGCCAGCCATTGCAGGCCAATGATGGTTGCCGCGTTGCAGATGCGCCCGTCGCGCACCGCCTGCAGGGCATCCTCGAACGCCCATACGCGTACGCGAATGTCTTCGCCCTCCTCTTCCAGGCCATGCAACCCTCCCGCGCCCTCGCTGCTGCAACGGCCGAGGAACAGGTGAACGTATTCGTCACTGCCGCCAGGCGACGGGAAGTAGCGGGTCATCGGCCACAGGGCGCTGAAGGTCAGGCCGGCTTCTTCTTCAGCCTCGCGATGGGCGACTTCCTCGGGCTGCTCGTCTTTGTCGATCAGCCCGGCAACCATCTCGATCAGCCAAGGGTTGGCGACCTTGTCCAGTGCGCCCACGCGGAACTGTTCGATCAGCACCACTTCATCGCGCGCAGGGTCGTACGGCAGCACGCATACCGCATCGTGGCGCACAAACAGCTCGCGACTGATCTCGCGCCCCATGCCACCGGCAAATAGCTCGTGACGCAGGCGTAACTTGTCGAGCTTGTAAAAGCCCTGGAAGCAATTGGCCCGCTCGATGATTTCGAAGCCCTTGGGCACAGCGTTCAACGCGTCTGACATGGAAATCCTCATTACCTCGAATACTGCTTCGCGCCATCCTACTCCGCACGCCTGTTGGTTTCATCCCTTTCCAGCAACCGCTGGCGCACTCGGGACAGCAGCCCTTCACTCTGTTAGCTTAGTGGCGAACTGAAGGCCGCGCAGACGGTCAAAGGCCGACTTTTCCCTGTTCTGCAAGGATCATCATGACACTTGTCAAACTGACTTCCGTGGCCGTGCTGGCACTCGCTCTGGGCGCCTGCCAGAGCCTGTTCACGCCCAACTACCGGGCCCCGCTCGAGGTCAAGCGCGACGCCTGGGAGCATGTCAAACCCGGCTGCAGCGAGAGCGACTGCCCGCTGGTGAACATCGACATGATCCACTTCCCGGCGCTGCCCAAGCTCGACGGCATCGTCGAAAAACGCCTGCTGCAACTGACCGAAGACAATCAGCATGGCACCGCACCAGGCACCCTGCAGGCCTACGAACAGCAATATCTGGCCAGTGCCGACAAACGTAACAGCAGCTACTTGCAAGCCAAGGTACGCGAGCAGCATGACGGGCTGGTGATCATCGAGTTGTCCAGCTACCTGGACAGCGGTGGCGCCCACGGCATGCCCGGGCGCGGCTTCATCAACTATTCACGCAAGCTGGACAAGGTGCTGACCCTGCAGGACATGCTGGTGCCCGGCCAGGAAGACACCTTCTGGAAAACCGTCGAAGAATCGCACCGTGCCTGGCTGATGAGCGTGGGTATGGACAAGGATGCCGAGTTCGTCAAGACCTGGCCGTTCAAGAAATCGCCGCACGTCGCCCTGACGTACGGCGCGGTAGTGGTCAAGTACGAGGTCTATGCCATCGCGCCCTATTCCATGGGCCACGTGGAACTGAAGATCCCCTACCCGCGCCTGAATGGCGTACTCAAGCCTGAACTGTTTCCCGGCCGCGGCTGAGGCTCAGTAACCCATGCAGCACACCTGCCAGCAGCAATGCGGGCAGGGTCGCGCCCAGTTCCGGCGCCTTGGCGGCAATCAGGTGATAGGCTACCGCCCCGGCAAACCAGGCCACCAACGCCTGCCAGTGCAAGCCATTGACCTGGGCTGGCAAACGGCGTCGACGGACCACGTAGTGGTCCATCAGCACCACACCGAACAGCGGTGCGAACACCGAGCCAATCAGCAACAGGAAGTTTTCGTACTGTGCCAGTGGCGCCAACAGGGCGATCAGGGTGCACAACACGCCGATGGCCAACGCCAGGTGCTCGACCTTCAGCGGTAGCAGCACACCGGTGGAAACCGCTGCCGAGTGAATGTCGGCGAAGGCCTTTTCCGACTCGTCCAGCAGAATAAGCAGCAGCGGAATCCCCATGCCGGCGCCCGCCAGGGCCAACAGCAAGGCATTGACTTCGCCACTGGCGGCGAACGCCAGCGTGTACGCCACGCCCAGGCTCATCAGCCAGGTGTTGCCGATGAAGTAGCCAACGACCGTACCGCCGAACACATGCTTGCTATTGCGGGCAAAGCGCGAGTAGTCCGCGATCAGCGGCAGCCAGGACAGCGGCATGGCGATGACGATATCGAAGCCAACCGCCAGCGACATCGAACCATCCCCGGCACGGTTCCACAGCTCCGCCAGGTCGGCCTTGGCGAACAGGTTCCAGGTCAGCCAGAGGCAGGCGCCCAGCAACAACCAGATGCCCCAGGCGCGCAGCACCTTGCGCACGAAGGCCAGTGGCCCGCTGACAGCCAGCAGGGTGGCCAGGGCACCGAAGCACAGGGTCCAGAGCATGGGGCTGTTCCAGGCACTTTCCTCACCGAACGCCCGTGCACCCAGCAAGCTGGCAGCATCGCGCATGACGATGATCTCGAAAGCGCCCCAACCCACCAGTTGCAGCAAGTTGAGCAGCGCCGGCAAGCGCGCGCCATGGCTGCCCAGGCTGAGTTTCAGGGTACCCATGGCGGACAGCCCGGTGTCACTGCCGATAACCCCCGCCGCACCCAGCAACAGCACACCGACACCGGTGCCCAGGGCGATGGCCAGCACCGCGCCAGCAAGGCCCAGACCTGGCGCCAGCATGGCACCGACTTGCAGCACCATCAGGCCGATGCCGAGGGAAAACCACAGTGAGAACAGGTCGCGAGCACCGAAGATGCGCTGCTGGATGGGGATTGGATGGTCGGGAGAGAACTGGCTGGGTGATGTCATTGTCATGTCCGCAGGAATGATGGTGAGTGGCATGCACCACCCTGTGGGAGCGGGCTTGCCCGCGAACACCGGCAAAGCCGGTGCCATGCACCGCAGTGCTTGCTTCGCGGGCAAGCCCACTCCCACAGGGTAAGGTGCTGCGGTTTAGACTTTGTGGTACAGCTGGCTGCCTTCCTGGCGGAACCGCTCGGCCTGCTCACGCATGCCTTGCTCGACCGTCACATCCACGGCCTCGATCTTGGCAGCGTACTCACGCACTTCCTGGGTGATCTTCATCGAGCAGAACTTCGGCCCGCACATCGAGCAGAAGTGCGCGACCTTGGCCGATTCCTTGGGCAGGGTCTCGTCGTGGAAAGCACGGGCGGTGTCCGGGTCGAGGCCCAGGTTGAACTGGTCTTCCCAACGGAACTCGAAACGCGCCTTGGACAGGGCGTTGTCGCGAATCTGTGCACCCGGGTGGCCCTTGGCAAGGTCGGCGGCATGCGCGGCGATCTTGTAGGTAATGATGCCGGTCTTGACGTCGTCCTTGTTCGGCAGGCCCAGGTGCTCCTTCGGCGTGACGTAGCAGAGCATGGCGCAACCGAACCAGCCGATCATCGCCGCACCAATGCCCGAGGTGATGTGGTCGTAACCCGGCGCGATGTCGGTGGTCAGTGGGCCGAGGGTGTAGAACGGCGCCTCGTCGCAGCACTCCAGCTGCTTGTCCATGTTCTCTTTGATCAACTGCATCGGCACGTGGCCGGGGCCTTCGATCATGCATTGCACGTCGTGCTTCCAGGCAATCTTGGTCAGCTCGCCGAGGGTTTCAAGCTCACCGAATTGCGCGGCGTCGTTGGCGTCGGCAATCGAGCCAGGGCGCAGGCCGTCGCCCAGCGAGAAGCTGACGTCGTAGGCCTTCATGATTTCGCAGATTTCGTCGAAGTGGGTGTACAGGAAGTTTTCCTTGTGGTGCGCCAGGCACCACTTGGCCATGATCGAGCCACCACGGCTGACGATGCCGGTGACGCGCTTGGCGGTCAGGGGTACATAGCGCAGCAGCACACCGGCGTGAATGGTGAAGTAGTCCACGCCCTGTTCGGCCTGCTCGATCAGGGTGTCGCGGAACAGTTCCCAGGTCAGGTCCTCTGCCACACCGTTGACCTTTTCCAGGGCCTGGTAGATCGGCACGGTACCGATCGGCACCGGCGAGTTGCGAATGATCCACTCGCGGGTTTCGTGGATGTGCTTGCCGGTGGACAGGTCCATGACCGTGTCCGAGCCCCAGCGGATGCCCCAGGTCAGCTTGGCCACCTCTTCCTCGATCGAGGATCCCAGGGCGCTGTTGCCGATGTTGCCGTTGATCTTCACCAGGAAGTTGCGGCCGATGATCATCGGCTCGACTTCCGGGTGGTTGATGTTGGCCGGAATGATCGCGCGGCCACGGGCGATTTCCTGGCGAACGAATTCCGGGGTGATTTCTTTCGGGATGTTGGCACCGAAGCTGTGGCCGGCATGTTGCTCATTCAGCAGGCCGGCGGCGCGGGCCTCCTGTAGCTTCATGTTTTCGCGGATGGCCACGTATTCCATTTCGGCGGTGATGATGCCCTGACGGGCATAGTGCATCTGCGAGACGTTGGCGCCGGCCTTGGCCCGGCGCGGGTTGCGCACATGGGCGAAACGCAGCTTGGCCAGCTCTGCATCGTTCAGGCGCTGCTGGCCGAAGTCGGAGCTCAGACCTTCCAGGCGCTCGGTGTCACCGCGGGCTTCGATCCACGCCGAACGCACATCGGCCAGGCCTTTGCGCACGTCGATGATCACGTCGGGGTCGGTGTACGGGCCAGACGTGTCATACACCAGCACCGGGGCGTTGGCCTCGCCGCCGAAATCGGTCGGGGTGTCATCCAGGCTGATTTCACGCATGGGGACGCGGATGTCCGGGCGCGAGCCTTCGACATACACTTTGCGCGAACGCGGGAACGGTTGTACGGACTGCTGATCGACTTGTGCCGATTCGCTGAGGTTGATCGTTTTTTCTTGTTTGGTCATCACAGGCTCTCCTGACGGCTTCCTAGCAGTGGAATGTCGGGGTGAACCTGAAACGCGCGGACGCACCCTCTTTGGGTGCAGTGCCGGATATGGGGGTGCCTGAAGCTGTATGCAGCTGTGACAATCCCGGACCTGGCACAAGAGGCTCCCCGGGAAGGTGAGCAATCTTGTTCCCTACGCAGGCGCTAACCTGATCAGGTTCAACGGGATCCGCACCTCTGCGATCTCAGCCTTTGCTTCAAGGCACCCCGACAAGAACATGCGCAGTCTAGACTGGAGTGGTCAGCAAAGCCAAGCAGGTAAATGCGCGGATGATGAAAGGCACACCGAGCGATTGTTGCCGGGTGCGCATGGCACTACACTGGCCCATCGCTCGATACTCAACAGTTCAGTAATTAAATTTCGTACAAGGATTGCCTCTATGCTGCGCAAACTCTCACTGGCGATAGCCGTGTCTTGTGCGTCCAACGGAGTGGTCTGGGCAGCGGACGTGCCCTCGACAGTCAAGACCGATCTGGTCAGCGTCTACCAGGAGGCAGTGGACAACAACGCCGACCTGGCTGCCGCACGCGCCGATTACGGTGCGCGCCGCGAAGTGGTGCCGCAGGCCCGCGCCGGGTTGCTGCCAAACCTGTCGGCCGGTGCCGAGATGATGAACACCCGCACCAAGCTGGACGAGCCGTCCATGACGTCCAATCGCAGCGGCAACTCCTGGAGCGCGACCCTGGCTCAACCGATCTTCCGCGCAGATCGCTGGTTCCAGCTGCAAGCCGCCGAAGCAGTCAACGAACAGGCAGCCCTGGAGCTGTCGGCGACCGAGCAAAACCTGATCCTGCAAACCGCGCAAAACTACTTCGCCGTCCTCCGTGCCCAGGACAACCTGGCCGCCACCAAGGCAGAAGAAGCTGCCTTCAAGCGCCAGTTGGATCAGTCCAACGAGCGTTTCGACGTGGGCCTTTCGGACAAGACCGACGTGCTGCAATCCCAAGCCAGTTATGACACTGCACGCGCCAACCGGATCATCGCCGAACGCCAGGTGCAGGATGCCTTCGAGGCCTTGGTGACCCTGACCAACCGTGAGTACACCTCTATCCAGGGCGTGGTGCATAGCCTGCCGGTACAAGTGCCAACGCCCAACGATGCCAAGGCCTGGGTCGAAACCGCCGGGCGCCAGAACCTCAACCTGCTGGCCACCAACTACGCGGTTTCTGCCGCAGAAGAGACCCTGCGTCAGCGCAAGGCCGGGCATGCACCGACCCTGGACGCCGTGGCCAAGTACCAGAAGGGTGACAACGACAGCCTTGGCTTCACCAACCCATCGCAACTGGGGGTGCGCTACAGCGGCGATGTCGAGCAGACCAGCGTTGGCCTGCAACTGAACATACCGATCTACAGCGGCGGCCTGACCAGCTCGCAGGTACGCGAGGCTTACCAGCGCCTGAGCCAGAGCGAGCAACAGCGTGAAAGCCTGCGCCGCCAGGTCGTGGAAAACACCCGCAACCTGCACCGCGCAGTGAACACCGATGTGGAACAGGTGCAGGCGCGCAAGCAGTCGATCATTTCCAACCAGAGCGCGCTGGAAGCCACCGAAATCGGCTACCAGGTCGGTACCCGCAACATCGTCGACGTGCTTGATGCCCAGCGCCAGCTGTACACCTCGGTGCGCGACTACAACAATAGCCGTTACGACTACATCCTCGACAACCTGAGCCTGAAGCAGGCAGCCGGCACCCTGAGCCCGCAAGACCTGCAGGACCTGAAGCGCTACCTGAAACCTGACTACAACCCGGACAAGGACTTCCTGCCGCCGGACCTGGCGGCAGCAGCGGCCAAGAACTTCGAGCGCAGGCCTTGAGATAGGGCCTGGACTCTTCGCGGGCTTGCCCGCTCCCACACGGTGCCAGGCCTGAAGGCATGATGCACCTGTGGGAGCTGGCTCGCTGGAGATAGGCCTCCAAAATCTCCAGCCCTGAACGACAACGCCTAGGCGGCTACGGCAATCGTCGAGTCGATGCGTTGAACCGACATATCACCAATTAGCGCAGGCCCCGCAGGTTCAGGGGCGAACGCAGCCATTGCATCAACAAGATTCCCCAGGTTCGGTAGCGAGTGCTCGACAGCAAACAGCGACGCCCCTGCGGAAAGGGCTGAAACCTCTGGCACGGCAACCGCTTCAGATGTGACCATTGCCGGCTGCGCAAAGATAAAGTCCTCCGCTGTCACCTGCGCAACTTCGAGCGCATCCAGGTACAGCATCTTCACAATACCTTCCTGCCCCGGCACTGCCTGGGTATCAACGGCTACACCGTGGATCTGCGCAAAGTCATTGAGTTTGAAGCGCTGGACTTTGCTGACGTGCAGATCCTCGAAGCGACTGATGCCTACCTGGGTCAGGTCAATCTTGTCGATACCGTGTCGGAACCCCCGAAGGGTGTTCTTGTAATCGCTCACACCTTCTTGTTTTGTCACCAGAAACACGCTGGGCGCAACCGTCGGCGGGGAATATATCGTGCCTGCCAACGAAGCCACCAACTGCCCGGAGGCGTCACTGGCAAGCGACACGCCACCTGCACCACCGGTAAGCAGAACATTCGCGCTGACAGGCGGGGTCGTCTGCTCTTCAGGGCTGCCCTCGAAATAACCTGGTGCAGCGGTGAAAGCGTCAAGGAAACGGAAGTTCGCTGACCGCAGTTCGGCAATCGTAGTGTCCGCAAGCGTCAGCTTCTGCCCACTGCCAAGGTCGAGCACAGTCGAATTGCCGTCCTGTTGCATCTGCAAGTCAGCAAACCCTGAACCACCAAAGCCGACCAGGTCGATCACCTCACGCGAAGTCTCGAACTGCTTGAGTACATCATTACCGCCTGCACGCCTGTGGATGACAAAGCGGTCGGTACCCTCACCCCCCTTGAGGAGATTGTACCCACGGCCACCATCCAGTAATGCCCCGGCGGTCCCGGCAATCAAGGTATCGTCGCCATCACCACTGATAAGGTTTTGCACCGAACCAGGGGCTATGGTGAGCGCCGCACCGGCAATACTGGCGCTGCCGCTGGCCAGATCCACCGAGATACTGCGACTTACTGCAGCCGCGTTCAACGTATTGCGCCCGCCAGCGGTGCCGCTGATGGCATCGTCAAGCTTCGCGCGCCCTGGGTTTTCTGCCACCAGGTTCGCGTAGTCGTCGGTGAAGTAATAGACATCATCGGTGGTGCCGGGGCTGCCGACGAGGCGCAGCGTCCAGCGATCAAGCGTTAGCGGTAAGCCAGCAACAGCATTACGCACCTCAAGCTTCCACTCCCCAGCCGAGCGCTCTGCGCGATGATGGGTCGACATGAACCCATATTTGAACGCCCCTGAACGCGAATCGCCCAGATCGTCATCACCCGAGCCCGGCGCCTTGCCTGTGCGATCGAGCAGTACGCTGCGCGTGCCGCCAGGCGACACCAGCGTGAGCGTCATGTCGCCAAGGCGGCCGACCATCGAGTGGACATCGACCTCCACATGCTCCACCAGCAAATCAGCCGGCAGGGTCAAAGACAAAGTCGCAACCTGCCCCGCCGCAACCTGTTGAGCCACTGGTTCACTGCTGGCTGTCAGCAGCCGTTCATTGGCCTTGGTCGCCCGGCTCCCCCAGGACTCGGCAAGGCGCACCGCGGCGCGGGCGTCGATCATGCCAAAGCCATAGTCGTGGCTGGCGTGCATGCCACCGCCATTCCAATTGCGCCCTGCGTTGTAAGCCCATTGGGTTGATGCGTCATCCACTTTGCGCGCAGACAGTGCGAGGATCTGCTGAACATCCCGGTAACCCAACCCCGGGTTGGCCTGCAACATCAACGCCACCACGCCTGAGACGATCGGCGCGGCGAAGCTGGTGCCCTGAGTCGTGCTGTAGGCGCTGCCGACCGACGCACCGCGCTCCGCTTCAAGGCTGACGCCACTGGATAAAACATGGCTCCCCGGTGCAGCGACCAGCAAGCTGGAACCTGGATTGGAAAAGGGTGCCGTGGCAGCTTGCAGCACCGAGAGGTCTGCCTTTGCATTGATGGCCGCCACTTCAATGGCGTGGCGGTTGTTGTTGGTCAGCGAGCCCTGTGCATTACCGCCTTTATGGCGCTGGTTGCCACCAGAGGCAACGACGATGGTGCCTAGCCCGCCACGGCCGTTGGTGGCGGCAAGCGTAGTGCTGAATGCCAGCGCCAGAGCAGTATCGACTTTTCCTTCTGGAACATTTGTGAGCCCGAAGTCCGTTTTGAAACCCCAACTGTTGTTGGCTATGTCGTAGTTGACCATTTGCCCCAGATTGGTCAGGTCATCGCCTTTGTTGGCCAGGTAGTGCCCGCCGATCTTCGCCTCATATGCGATGCCGATCCCTCCTTGATCATTGCGCGCGCCAACCATGACCCCAGCCACTTGAGTGGCATGATTGGACGCCAGAGCGGGCAGCGTGCCATTGGTGCGTTGGGTTTGCAGCCAGATGGGATCGATATTCGGCTTGAGATCGGGGTGCCCGATGTCGAAGATTTCCGGCGCCACGGCAAACTCCCCTCCCGGCTCGAACTGCCCTATCCTCACCCCCTTGCCCGTGAAGTCACGCCATACCGGCGCGACATTGATCTCGTCCAGATACCACTGCCGCCCCGACAGCGGGTCAGCGGGGGATTGTTCATGGCGCAACGTTACCGTTGCCCGCAAGGGTGCTGATGCAGCACTGCCCACCTCGGTCACACTCATGGACGCGTTGCCGGCAGCATCGACCAAGTCGTAGCGGAAACTGACATCACCGTCATGGCCTGGTAACGGCGTGACCTCCACATCACCCTGCTCGTTCAGCCGCACTGTTGCACCCTTGCCAGCGCTGACTGAGGCGATGCGCAATGGCCCGCTGCTGCCAAGTGGCTGATCATTGCCCAGCAGCGCCGTTGCAGGGACTATTAGCGCCGTATCAGTGGTGGCGAATGTAGCCAGTTGCTCAGGCGAGAGCCTGTCGCCGATTGGCATGGCGCCCCCGCCGAGAAGATCGACGGCAGCAATGTCGGCGAAGCTGAGTTTCTGGATGTTGCTCAAACTCAGACGGCCATCTCGTCCCGCCACGGTGTCGGTGATCAGGTGGCCCGATTCGGTACGTGTGATCAGGTACTCGTCGTGAGCACCATGCAAACTGACCAGGTTGGTGCCCGCGCCTCCGTCGATCGTGGCATCGCCGCGTCCGGCCTCGATCACGTCATCGGCAGCACCGCCCGTAATCTGATCAGCGCCACCACCGGCGTAAATGATACTTCCGCCCGCCGAGGCCCGGATGCGATCCCCCTTGGGGCCCGCATAGATCACCGACTTGCCGGTACCACCAATGATGTCGTTACGGCCCGTACCGCCAACCAGCACATCGTTGCCGCCACCGCCAATCAGCAAGCTGTCGCCCGAGCCGCCCTTGATGAAAACTCCGCGTTGACCGCCGCTGGCGATGATGTCCTTACCCCGCCCGCCTTGCGCAATGGTCAGCCCGGCCTTGGCCATGTTCAGCCCAACGCCATGCTCCCCCACGATCAGTGCCGTGTCGCGCCCACCATTGCCCTGCATGTTCGCCCAATCGTCGCTGGCACTGATCACGAATACATCGTCGCCCGCCCCGCCGTGATAGGTGTTGCTGCCACCGCCACCAACCAGCCAACTGCCCTCTGGGGCCGCGGTCAAGACATCATCGCCCGCGCTGCCGTACAGCGTCTGTACGCCGAGCGCTGCGGCGTCCAGCGTGCTGCCTTGAGCACTCTGGCTGATGTAGGCCCTTCGGGAAGTGGGCCCGCTTGACGAAGTCAGTAGAGTGCCACCCTCCTGGGCCTCGATCCGATTACCGACGGTATCGGCGAGAAACCTCACCGCCAGTACTTCCCGGTCCTCACCATTAACAGTGAAAGCGCCTCGGGAAATGACCTCGTTACCCTGACGCACCTCTCCTACCGGCTCGACCTGGCCGAGCTTGATCTGGCTAATGCCATGCTCCTGCAATGCCCTCAGCTCACCGGCATCGGCACGCCCGTCGTGGTTGCCATCGACCCACACCTTCAATTGCGCCCAGACGGCGTCTTCAACGTTGATGACGCCATCGGCGTTGGCGTCAACACTTGCCAGGGCGGCGAAGCCATCCTTGAACGGCGTTTCACCAGAGCTGCCATCGCTGCCTGCCTTGCCGCCGTAGTATTCGGAGAACAGCTGGCTGACGTTGCTCACCTGGCCGGTACCGTTGTCATGCACCAGCATGCCGGTCAGCCGGTCTGCCCAGCCGGTGCGGCGCAGTGAACCACTGTTATCGATATCGAACAGTACGCCTTCCTCGATACCCGTCAGACCAACGCCCTTGCCGCTGAGGTCGAGCAAGAGCGGGTCGACAAACGTGTTCACCGTAGTCATTGCTGCCAACCCGTTGAGTACCACGGCATTGCGCAGGCTGAAATCCGGTTGTTCATTGCCATCACGATAGAACTGAGCCAGGTGCTGATTGGGTCGCACGTTGGGGTCGATCTGGAGCTCGCCGGGGCGAACACCACCGGTGGCCAAACTGCCCAACTGAGCGGAGGTGAAGTCGGTGTTGTCGAGGGTGCTGTCGGTGAATGCGATACTGTGGGTCAGGCGACGATCGACGTAGCCGTTGGAGACGTCATTGCGGATATCGTCCTGGCCTTGGAGGTCGCGGCGGGATTCGGTTGTGGGGGTGATTTCGATGTTCAAGGATGGATCTATAGCCCCTGGATTCTCAGAATCTACGAGTTCGGAGATCACACTGGCCAAGCCATTTCCCGCAACTTCTCCTATTGAATAAAGAAAAGATGCAATGGCGGTCGGCGAATCAATACGAGATTTCCAGTACTTGGCCATGCCACGCATATCATCCGGAGCCACTACAGTGCTATTAGCCATTCTACTATCAGTCTGAATGGACAACCAAAACTCACTACCCGGGCTTCCCGCCGCATCCAGTACCTTTTTCCAATATGACTCGCGATACTCCGGATCGGTTAACTCAAACACAGAGTTCAAAGTCCAGGCATCTTTCGACCTACCCAAGCTTTTAAATACGTCACTATGGAAATCCCAAACCTCCATATGATTTGGATCACCATCTAACGTACCATCCATCACCCTGCGCTCTTGAAGCTCCAAATAAGCTTTCCCCATTTCCAATCTTACTTCTTCAACATCTGCCTCGCTCATGGGGCGCCCGGCATCTGCCTCAGTTCGTTTCATGAAATTTATAGCAGCCAACCCTGCTATGGAGTTGCCTTTAGCAACGCCATTGGCAAGCACGGCATATCGATCCCCCTTCATAGCCATATAGTCATACATATCCCCAACACCTTTGGACTCAAAAATTTTACGCGCAACCGCTATATCTTCTTTTGTCAACCCCGACATTTGCCACCTCATCTTCTGCTATTGATTAAAAAATCGACCACTGAGCGCCTCACTTCCAACCACCGCACTAACTTATCAGGGCGCATTATCACCTTGACGAGTACGTCTCCAAACACTACAAATGTCATTCCGCACGAATAGTAATTCGGCACTTTCGGGCGCCAGCTGCAATACCCCACAGCAGCCAAGTCATCGAGCTCACCCTGCCAATAGATAAGCTTCTTGTGATTTTCAAAAATCGTGTCACGCGCCTCTACACGATAGAGGCTGCTTGACTCATCGTACTCAGCAAGCGTTATTGTTTCTGCTGGGCTTTTCCGCAAAAGAAAATCGAGTTGACGCCGTAAATCCCCCTCTCTTGCAGTTATCGGGCCCACTGCGACCAACAGCCCCTCATGCTCCAAGCCCTGCCGGAACACTAGACTGTCATCCGCCGGCTCGAGCTCTGGCCAGGTCATTGACAAAAATACAGATACCAGGTTTGCGTCACAGCCTTTTTTGTTATAAATAAAGCCAGGATCAAAAGAGCTTTTTCCCTCATATTCTGGCCAAAATGGAAAGTACAACCTAGAGAACTTGTACACTTCCCCTGAAATTCTGCCGCACACGAAAGGATCAAACGTTACCTCCCCTGGCTTCCAAGGTTCGCTTTTCCAAGCCACAACTATCATCACCAGCACGGGAGTCAACAAGAGTACAGCGGAGCAAAGCCTCAAAAAATTCCAAGCCCATAGGAAAAACAAACATGGTATTTTTCTCATAATGACTTAGCGCTCCTTCAGCTTTCTCGGACATGCAACCAAAAGAGGGCAGAATCTAACTTTGATCATTTCCCTTCTCCTTGCCTTACACCTCGCCTTGCAATTCTTCAATTCTATTAACCACACACCTCAACTCACCCCGCAAAAAATCAACACTCACAAGAGCCTGCCCTCTTATCACGCTAAGCCTGACGCGCCTCTTCCACATCGGACATTTCCATCCTGATTATTTATCGACCCGATACCTCGCAGCATTCATGAAAAACTCACCCACTGCCAAAGCAATGTTATGCCACTCCCCAAGCCTCTCCCATAAAAATTCCACATTAACAATTGCATCCCCTCCGGGTATCAAAAACCTCAAATAGCAACGCGAGTAATTGGCCTTGGGTTCCACCCAGTTGCAATAACCGATGTATTGCATGCGTCCCTTGGCCTCCAGCCAGAAAAAGCCCTTGCGCCGATTAGGAAATTCACTATCAACACCCTCGAGAAAATTTAGTCCGAGATCTTCGTTCAGCTTGCTAGCCTTAACTAGAGCCGCGGGTGTTTCACGAAGATAATGCTGGAGCTGTTTTCTCAACCCTGCTTCCCCATGCAGCCAAGGCCCAATTGCGACCGATATCCCATCAAAGCGAAAAGACGTCGCCTCACCGTAAGAGACGGGCTGCATCTCCGGCCAACTCATTGCCATATAGAGTGACGCCAAGTTTGCACCACAGCCTTTTTTGATATTTATAAATACCGGCTCCCAAGAACTCTTGCCCTCATCCCCAGACCAATAGATCACATACTTCCTAGGGAGCTCATAAACAACACCCGAGACCTTTCCACACACCATTGGATTAGGGGTCGTCAGCTTCTTCGGCGCCCAAGTCGGGGTAACAACAATGGCGACCAACAACCACGCCACACTTAGCAACAACAACAATTTGCTAAAACCCCACAGCACCAAACCAAATCTTCTACACAGCGCAATTAGCTTTCCGAACAGCACCTTCACAAAGAGAAAGATATACCTGCAACCAATCATCACCCCTCCCTAGAGCCAGTCTGCCCATATCAGCCACTAAGCAAACTTCGCTTCAGACAATGCATGAACTTCTCCAAAATTTCTTTCGCACAACACGGAAATGCTGCTCCCAGCCCCAAACGCATCTGAACCACCGAGACCGACAGCACAGCAACTCGCCATGCCAGCCAATATTATTGGCACTACAGATCCGCATTAAGCTCCAAGCCGCTCTATATACAATGCACGCATTTTTATATTTCATTCATCGCTCCTTCAGACTTTCCTTTGCATGCCGCTGCAGGGGACTCAAGAAGAAACTGATAACCCTGCGCCTATCCACAATCACTTCTGCACGCACAGCCATGCCTGCCGTCAACGGCAAGTCATTATCCCCTACGCGCAAAGCTTCCTTGGCCAACTTGATTCGAGCGCTATACAAAAGACCGTGCCGGTCATCCTCAATGGCATCATCGGAAATACTCTCCACCACCCCCGGTACAACGCCATACCTAGTAAAGGTGAATGTCTCGATCTTCACTTCCACGTGCTGACCCGGAAAAACAAAGCCGATATCTTTGTTCTCGACTTTCACTTCCACTTCCACCGGCTCGCCCGTCGGCACAATGACCATCAGTGTCTGCGCGGGTGTAACCACCCCGCCCTGTGTATGGATCGCCAACTGCTGGACGGTGCCGTCAACGGGGGATGTCAGTACCTTGAGGCGATGCCGCTGCTCGGCCTTGTTCAACTCCTGCTCAAGGGTTGCAATGCGCCGTTGCGCCTCACCGTGAAGGTCGAGCATGGCTCTGCGCAGTTGGGCAATGGCACCGCTACGGCGGTGCTGAGCAGCAAGCCGTGCAGCGTTCAGTTCGTCGATGCGCGAGCGCTGGAGTGCCAGTTCGCGTTCCTGCTCCAGGCGGGCCTGCTCCTTTTCCAGGTAGGTGTGCTTGGCCACGGCCGATTCGCTGAACAACAGCTTGTAATCCGCCGTCAGTTGGCGGGTGATCACCAACAGTTGCCGGAGCGCGTCAGCCCGGCCCTGGGCGGAACGGATTTCGGCAGCGCGTTGACCGATTTCGGCATCGGCCTGTTCCAGCGTGGCCTGCAACTCCAGGTATTGCCCCTCCAGCCAGCGCTGCGCGCCTGCCTGCTGCGCGGCCGTGGCCTGCGGTATCAATGGTGCCAGGGAGGCAGGTGCCACATCGCCGTCCAGCGCACTCAGCAGTGTGCTGGCGCGGGCCTGATCGATCTGTGCAGCCAGCAGTTCGCTGCCCAGGCGCTTGATATCAGCCTCGGTCAACTGCCCTTCCAGTTCGACCAGCACATCGCCTTTGCGCACCGGCTGGCCATCGACGACGTGGATCGACTGCACCACCGCGACCTCGCTGGCCTGTATCAACTTGCTCCTGCCACTGGGCACGATCTTGCCTTCGGCACTGGCGATGACATCGATCTCACCGATGCAAGCCCAGGCAAGCGCCAGCCCGATGAACATCAGCAGGCTCCACTGCAGGTAGCGCGGCAAGGGATGCACTGGCGTTTCCTGCAAGGACAGTGCCGCAGGTAAAAAGGCCAGTTCGTCGGCTTCACGTACGGGGCCGTCCATGCTCCGGCGCTTTCGCCATGCCGTCCTCCACGCATCCCGGTAGCGCTCGGCAAGGTCCTTGAACGCCACACTCATACGGCGGCCCCGAGCTGCAGTTGATGCAGGTAGGCATAGGTGCCCTGTGGATAACCCAGCAGCTCATCATGAGTCCCTTGCTCGATGATCTGCCCACGCTCCATGACCACGATGCGGTCGGCATGACGTACTGCCGAAAGCCGATGGGCAATGATGATGACCGTGCGCTGCGCGCAAATCCGCACCATGTTTTGCTGGATGATCCGTTCGGACTCATAGTCCAGCGCACTGGTGGCTTCGTCGAAAATGAGGATGCGTGGGTTGCCGAACAGCGCTCGGGCGATGGCTATGCGCTGTCGCTGCCCACCCGACAGGCTGGCGCCGTGCTCACCAATCAGGGTTTCGTAGCCATCCGGTAATTCGAGGATGAACTCGTGAGCACCCGCCAGCGTCGCTGCGGCGATCACTTCTTCAAGCGGTGCTGCTGGGTTGCCGAGGGCAATGTTCTCGCGCACGGTGCGCCGAAAAAGCACGTTGTCCTGCAACACCACGCCGATCTGCCGACGCAGTGACGCCACATCGGCTACCGCCAGGTCAGCACCGTCGAGCAATACCCGCCCCCGCTCAGGTGAGTACAGCCGCTGAATCAAGCGTGTCAGCGTGCTCTTGCCTGACCCCGAGCGACCTACAACGCCTATCACTTCTCCGGCGGCGATCTTCAGGCTGACATCGCGCACCACTTCGCCCCCGTCCGGCCGATAGCGAAAACACACACGATCGAGTTCGATCTGCCCGACAAGTGTGGGCAGCACCGTGCCCTTGCCTTGGTTGACCTCGGTACGGGTGTTGAGAATGTCACCCAGGCGTTGAATCGATACCCCTGTCTGCTGGAAGCTGGTCCAGAGTTGGGCCAGGCGGATGATGGGCTGCGACACGCGCCCTGCGAGCATGTTGAAGGCGATCAGCTCGCCCACCGTGAGTGCGCCTTCGATGACCAGCCGGGCCCCCAGCCACAAGGTGGCTACCGTGACCAGCTTGCCGATCAGGCCGACGCTTTCATTGGCCAGACTGGAAAGGTTCTGGGTCTTGAAACTGGCAGATACATAAGCGGCCAACTGATCATTCCAGCGCCGGGTCACCTGAGGTTCCACGGCCATCGACTTCAGTGTGTCGATGCCGTTGACCGCCTCGACCAAAAAAGCCTGGTTCTCGGCGCCGCGTTGGAAGCTTTGATCAATCAACGCCCGCAGTAGCGGAGTAACGACCAGGGATACGAGAAAGTAGAAAGGCAGCGAGCCAACGACGACCAGCGTCAACCATCCGCTATAGAGGAACATGACAGCGATGAAGACCACCGAGAACAGCACATCCAGCACTAGCGTGATGCTGTTGTTGGTCAGGAAACTTCTGATGTTCTCCAGTTCTCGCACTCGGGCAACCGAGTCACCGACTCGCCTGGCGTGAAAATAGGCGGTTGGAAGATCGATCAAATGCCTGAACAGTTTTGCACCCAGTTCGACATCGATTCTTGACGCTGTATGAGCTGCCACATAGGTACGCAACCCACTCAGCAATGTTTCAAACAGAACGACGACCAATAAACCCAAGGCGATAACATCCAGCGTGGTCAAACCGCGATGCACCAGGACTTTGTCCATTACCACCTGAAAGAACAAAGGCGTCAGCAAAGCCAGTATCTGAATGACCAGGGAAACCACGAGCACTTCGCCCAATAGCCGCCTGTACTTCACCAGAGCAGGAATGAACCAGGTAAAGTCGAAGCGCGACAGCCCTAGGGGCAACTGGGCATCGGAGCGAACCAGAATGAGTTCTCCCGACCAGCGCACCACCAGTTCCGCGAGGGTCAGCGCTTGCGGCGCGCGGGAGTGCGGGTCCTGCACCAGAACCTGCTCGCCCTCCACGCGCGCGATGATGAAGTACTCACCACGCGTATCCACTGCAATAGCGGGCAAAGGCGTATGCTGCAGCCGGGCCGGATCGACGCTGCGGTGTCTGGCCTTGAGGCCAAGTTGCTGAAATGCCCGAAGTAGTGTGCCGGTAGAGAACCGCTCACCCGCTGCTGCATGATCGTGCTGCAACTGCTCGGCAGAGACGGCAACACCATGGTAACGCGCCAGCGTGATAAGACACACCAGCCCACTTTCAATAGTGTTGGCATTGCCATCAGATAAATCAGCCATCACGCCACCTCTTATGAAAACCGGACATGAGGCGATACTAGCCCGAAGCAATAGGACAAACGTCCTACAAGCTTCCGACGCAAGCGTGTGACACTTCTGACTTTTAAAGTCTATTCGTAGGAAGTTTCCTAACGGCGAGAAATCCAGTGTAGGAAGTTATAACTTACGCCGTAGGAATAAATAACCAGAATCAGACATACCCACTCTAGACCGGGTCTTTGAGTGGATATGTCGGTTATCAGCGGATCAAGGCCCCCAGACCCTCGAGCAATCGCTGCAAAGCCCCCTGATTGGCCCGCATCACCGCCTTGCCCGCCTCGCCCATGCGCTGGGCGTCCTGCGGCAGTTCCACCAGACGGCGCACCGCGCCGGCCAGCCCGTCAGCATCATCCACCTGCTGCAACGCACCCGCCTCGCGCAGCATCGCGCTGATTTCGAGGAAGTTGAACACGTGCGGCCCCATGAGCACCGGCAAGGCCAGCGCCGCAGGCTCCAACGGATTGTGCCCACCGGTCGGCACCAGGCTGCCACCGACGAAGGCAATGTCGGCCAGGGCATACAGGAACAGCAGTTCGCCCATGGTGTCGCCCAGCAATACCTGCGTTTGCGCATCGACCAGCGTGCCGGTAGAGCGGCGCACGGTGGTGAACTGCTCGCTGCACAGCGCATGCACTGCATTGAAGCGCTCGGGATGGCGCGGTACCAGGATCAGCAAGGCATCGCCATGCACCTGCAACAACTGCCGATGCGCCTGCAGGATCAAGGCATCTTCACCTTCGTGGGTGCTGGCGGCGATCCACACAGGACGCTGGCCGCCCCCCCACTGTTCACGCAATGCCCTGGCGCGCGGCAGCAGCTGTTCGTCGATCTTCAGGTCGAACTTGATCGAGCCGGTGACTTGCACGCGCTCAGGGCGTGCACCCAGGTCACGGAAGCGCTGGGCCTCGGTTTCGGTCTGCACGGCGATCAGGCTCATCTCGGCCAGCATCGGCCGGGTCAGCCTGGCAAAGCGCCCATAGCCACGGGCCGAGCGCTCGGACAAGCGCGCATTGGCCAGCGCCACCGGAATGCCGCGCCTGGCACACTGGTGAATGTGGTTGGGCCAAAGCTCGGTTTCCATGATGATGCCCAGCTTAGGCTGCACATGATCGAGAAAACGCCCCGCCGCCCAAGGCAGGTCGTAGGGCAGGTAGCAATGCTGCACGCGTGGTTCGTTGGCGAACAAGGCGCGAATGCGCTCGGAGCCGGTAGGGGTCATGCAGGTCAGTGTGATCGGCAGCTCCGGGTAAGCCTTGAGCAAGGCACGCACCATGGGTGCGGCCGCAATGCTCTCGCCCACCGATACCGCATGCACCCAGATACCACCCTGGCGCATGGCCGGCAGCTTGAAAGCGAAGCGCTCGCCGATACGCTGGCCATAGGCCGGCGCCTTGCGCGCGCGCAGGTACAGGCGCAGCGCAACCAGCGGCAGGCCCAGGTGAAACAGCAAGGTATAGAGAGTTCTGTTCATGGCGGCTAAGTCTACCCGATCGCGCGAAGGTGCACTGCAAAGCGCTCGGCCAGCCACTGCGCAGCCGGGCCCAGAGGTTCATCGCGGCGCCAGGCCAGCTCTGCCACCAAGGCCGGCGGCCGCCAGTCGCTGTCAAGTTCGACCATGTGCGCCTGGTAGGTCGGGTACTGCACCACATGCCGGGGTAACCAGGCCCAGCCCAGGCCGCGCATCAGTAGTTCGGCCATGGCGTAGAAGCTGTCGGCACGCCAGACCTGCGGGCTGATCGCTTCGCCGCCGGGGTAACCGCTTTGTTGTGGCGTGATCAGCAACTGCCGGTGGCGGGCCAATTGTTGCCGGGTAACCCGGCCTTCGCCCGCCAGCGGGTGGCCGACCGCGCACACCGTGACCATCTCCACGCTGCCCAAGGCACGGCGTTCCAAGGAAGCCGGGATGCTTTCGTGGAGGAAGAACAGGCCCAGATCGGCGCGGCGCTCCACCAGCTTGCGCGCCACATCGCCCTGGGCTCCGCTGGCCAGTTGCACCTCCAGGAACGGGTAGCGGCTAGCCAGTTCGTCAAGGCTGTCGATCACCGGCTGATATGGCATGGCTTCGTCCTGAGCGACCCGCAGTAAGGCCTCCTGCCCGCGCATCAGGGCCAGGGCGCGGCCATCCAGGCGTTCGCACTGGCGTAACAATTCGCGGGCGTCTTCCAGCAAGGCGCTGCCGTTTTCAGTCAATTTCGGTTGCCGGCCGCTGCTGCGCTCGAACAGGGTGACCCCTAGGTCTGTTTCGAGCAGCGCGATGGCGCTGCTGATCGCCGACTGGGCTTTGTGCTGCTCACGTGCCACCGCGGAGAACGAGCGCAGTTCTGCAACGCGCAGAAAGGTACGCAATTGTTCAAGGTTCCACTGCTCGGCCATCAACCTATCTCCCACATTGATAGGTAATGACTTTACCCCATCCAGGCAACGTCTAGAATGCCCGCTCAGTAACGGAGGATCCCGCCATGAATGCCTATACCTACCTCGCCATTGCCATCTGCGCCGAAGTCGTCGCTACCGCCTCGATGAAGGCGGTTAAAGGCCTGAGCACGCCGTTGCCACTGCTGCTGATGGTGGTTGGCTATGGCATTGCGTTCTGGATGCTGACGCTGGTGGTACGCAGCATTCCTGTGGGGATTGCCTATGCCATCTGGTCGGGGCTGGGGATTGTGCTGATCAGTGTGGCGGCGCTGGTGATCTATGGGCAGAAGCTGGATATGCCGGCGATGCTTGGCATGGCCATGATCGTGGGTGGCGTGGTGGTGATTCAGCTGTTTTCGAAGACCGCTGGGCATTGAGAGCCGGTGTGCGGGGCTCGCCGACGATAGGGCCCTCACAGGTATAGCCTGTATACTTGCCAGCTGTCCCAGTCTTCGAGGTACCGCCATGCCATCTGCCATTTCCACTGACGTGCTGATCGTCGGCGCCGGGGTCGCAGGCCTCTGGCTCAATGCCCGCCTGCGCCGCCTGGGCTACTCGACAGTGCTGGTGGAGCGCGCCAGCCTTGGCGGCGAGCAGACCATCAAGTCGCAGGGCATCATCCACGGCGGCACCAAATACGCCCTGCACGGCGCCCTGACCGGCGCCTCGGAAGCCATCGCCGACATGCCGCGCCGCTGGCGCGAAGCCTTGGCCGGCAACGGCGAACTCGACCTCGGGCGTACCCGCCTGCTCTCCGATGCCCACTACCTGTGGTCGCCGGGCACCTTGGCCGGCAACCTCACAAGCTTCTTCGCCAGCAAAGCCGTGCGCGGTCGGGTCGACCAGGTCAAGGGTGACCAGTTGCCACCGGCACTGCAGGACCGCGCGTTCAAGGGCAAGGTGTACCGCCTGGCGGAACTGGTGGTCGATGTCCCGAGCCTGCTGGCCAACCTGGCCGAGCTGGCCGGCGAGTCCTTGCTGGCAGGTGAACGCATCGAACCCTTGCGTGAAGCTGATGCGTTGGTCGGCCTGCGTGTGGACGACCGGGAAATCCGTGCCCAGCGCATCGTGTTGAGCGCCGGAGCCGGCACCGAAGGCTTGCTGCAGGCGCTGGGCCTGGATCAGCCGGCCATGCAAACCCGCCCGCTGCACATGGTCATGGCCAAGGGCCCGAACCTCAAACCTTTGTACGCCCACTGCCTCGGCGGCGGGCCCAAGCCGCGGGTAACGGTGACCACCCATCCGGCAGCCGATGGCCAGTGGGTCTGGTACCTCGGTGGGGACCTGGCCGAAGCCGATGGCGTGGCGCGCGAGCCTGCAGCGCAGATTGCTGCAGCGCAGAAGGAAATCGCCAGCCTGCTGCCATGGGTCGACCAGAGCCTGGTGCGCTGGGCCACACTGCGCGTCGACCGCGCTGAGCCGGCACAATCTGGCCTGGTACGCCCGGACAACGCCTTCCTTGCCGACCAGCAGCGTCTGCTGGTGGGCTGGCCGACCAAGCTGGCACTGGCACCGGACTTCAGCGACCGGGTGATCAGCCACCTGGAGCGCGACGGCATTCGTCCACAAGCACAGGCCGACCTGACCGACCTGCCACGCCCTCCGCTGGGCGTACCGGCCTGGGAGCAACTGCTGCCATGAGCCTGCCAACCCTGCACGAATTCCATCGCCCGCTGGGCAGCACCGGCCTCAAGGTCTCGCCACTGGGCCTCGGCACGGTCAAGCTGGGCCGCGATCAGGGCGTGAAGTACCCCACGGGCTTCACGATCCCCGGCGATGAAGACGCCCGCCTGTTACTGGCCCAGGCCCGCGAGCTTGGCATCAACCTGATCGACACCGCCCCGGCCTATGGCCACAGCGAAGAACGCCTGGGCCCGCTGCTGCGCGGCCAACGTGATGAATGGGTAATCGTCAGCAAGGTCGGTGAAGAGTTCGAGGAGGGCCTGTCGCATTTTGACTTCAGCGCCGCCCACACCCGCCGCTCGGTGGAGCGCAGCCTGCGCCGGCTCGAAACCGACCGCATCGAACTGGTGCTGGTGCATTCCGATGGCAACGACCTGGCCATCCTCGAACAGCAGGAGGTTTACCAGACCTTGGCCGAACTCAAGCAGGAGGGCAAGATCCTCGGTTTCGGGCTGTCCGGCAAGACCGTCGCCGGCGGCCTGAAGGCGCTGGAGCAAGGCGACTGCGCCATGGTCACCTACAACCTAAATGAACAGGCAGAACGCCCGGTGCTGGACTACGCTGCCGAACACGGCAAGGCCATCCTGGTAAAGAAGGCCTTGGCGAGCGGGCACATCTGTCTGGCCCCGGGCGTCGACCCGGTGCAGGCCAGCTTCGAGCTGCTGTTCGCCCACCCGGGCGTCAGCAGTGCTATTGTCGGCACCATCAACCCGCTGCACCTGGCCCACAACGTGGCCACCGTCGCCCGCATCCTGGGCCAGCATTGAGTTACCTCAGGCCTCCGACTCAGGGCCTGGAGACGGACCCGACGCAAGGAGGAGCCTCGTGGCGCGAACGCTGATCCGCAAGAACCCGAGCAACTTCAAGACACTGCCACTGCATGTCGAGGCCACGCCCGAAGGCTTGATCTACCAAAGCATCGGCATGCCGCTGAACTTTGCCCAGACCCAGCAACGGCGCAAGGCCATCCAGTTACCCGACGCGCAACATTTCGTGGTCGAACTGGCCAACCTGGGCGTGTCAGTGCGCCTCACGCTGCATTGGCAGAACCGCGATTACTGGGTACTGGTGCGCCAGCGCCGCCAAGACCGTGGCGATGTGGTGCTGAAACTGATTTCCGGTTATGTACCGGCACAGGAGCTGAACCTGCCGCTGCACACGGCTGTACAGGAAGTGGCCGAGGAGTGTCTGCTGGAAACCCCGGAAGGTTGGCTGGGCGGGCGCTTCAACGACACCTGGCTGCCCGTACCCTACGCCGCCGCCCTGCACTACCGCGAAACACCCCACTTCGTGCTGGCACCTCAGTCCGGTGCCGCACGCCCGGTGCATTGCGGCAAGCTGATGCTACTGGAGCGCCCACGGGCCTATGTGCACCTGCCCACCGCTTCGCTACAGCTGATCTATGACATGCGCCTGCAAGTGCCCCGGGACGCCAAGAAACTCAGCTTGTTCCACGTTGACGAGCGGCTGGAGGGCGACCAACTGGTGGCGCGACTCAACCGCAAACGGCCCGACCTGTACCTGATGCCATTGAAGGACGGCCAGCCACTGGCAGAGCTGTACACGCTGAAAAAGGATGAACTGGTGCCGGCGAGTACGCGTGGGCTGTACCTGGCAGAAAGTTTTGCCCGGCAGGAAGGCTGGGTGGTGGCAGATGAACGGGTACGCTGGAAGGATTGGGTGAAGCAGCAGGGTTTGGTGGAAAGCAAGCCCGCACGGGCGTCGCACTTGCAACGGTTTGGCGACAAGGCGCGAGCGCTGCTGGAGCGGGCGCGGACCTCGCTGAACAAGTGACGTCCCGGGAACTTACACCTGCTTGCTGGAGCGGGTAACCCCGCCCCTGCAGAGGGCCGCCGCAGCGGCCCCAAGGTCAGATCAATTCTTGCGAATTTTCTCGACAATCGCCGTGGTCGAGCTGTTCTCGACCAGCCCCAGCACCTTCACGGTGCCGCCATAACCCTTGACGATATCAGCGCCCACCACCTGGTCGATGCCATAGTCGCCACCCTTCACCAGCACATCCGGCTTGACCTGGCTCAGCAGGTTTTCCGGGGTGCCTTCCGGGAAACTGATCACCCAGTCCACCGCGCCCAGACCGGCCAGCACGGCCATACGCCGGTCAACGCTGTTGATCGGCCGGCCCGGCCCCTTCAGGCGGCTTACCGAGGCATCGTCGTTTACCGCAACGATCAGGCGATCACCCTGGGCACGCGCCTGCTCCAGGTAGGTGACATGCCCGGCATGCAGGATGTCGAAGCAGCCATTGGTAAAGACGATCTTCTCGTTGTGCGCCCGCGCGTCATCAATGGCCAGCAGCAGTTGCTCAAGGCCGAGCACGCCGCGCTCGGAGCCTTCCTCACGCTGGATGGCCCGGCGCAGTTCAGGGGCGCTGATGGCAGCCGTACCCAGCTTGCCGACCACGATGCCCGCCGCCAGATTGGCCAGGGCCACCGCATGGGGCAGGTCCTCACCCGCAGCAATGGCCGCGGCAAGGGTGGAAATAACAGTATCGCCGGCACCGGTCACATCGAACACTTCGCGTGCCCGCGCTGGCAGGTGCAACGCCGGCTGACCAACACGCAACAGGGTCATGCCATGCTCACCGCGGGTGACCAGCAAGGCGCCCAGATCCAGGTCCTGCAGCAACTGCAAGCCCTTGGCGACCAGCTCGGCCTCATCGACGCAACGGCCAACGATGGTCTCAAACTCGCTGAGGTTCGGGGTAATCAGGCTGGCGCCACGGTAGATGGAAAAGTCCTTGCCCTTGGGGTCGGCCAGCACCGGAATACGCTTGGCGCGCGCCGCCTGGATCAGGTCTTGGTGATTCTTCAATGCACCTTTGCCGTAGTCGGACAGCACCAGCACCTTGACGCCTTCGAGCAGGCCATCGACCTCCGCGCCCAGCGACAGCGGGTCGGTGGCGAACGGCTCTTCGAAATCGATACGCAGCAGTTGCTGGTGACGGCTCATGACCCGCAGCTTGACGATAGTCGGCTGGTGCGCGATGCGCTGGAATACCGAACGGACACCGGCAGCCTGCAGACTGTTGGCCAGGCTGTCGGCAGCTTCATCCTGGCCGGTAACACCGATCAGCGAAGCCGGCGCGCCCAGCGCAGCAATGTTCAAGGCAACGTTGGCCGCACCGCCGGGGCGATCCTCGATCTGATCGACCTTGACCACCGGGACTGGCGCTTCGGGCGAAATACGCGAAGTACCGCCATGCCAGTAGCGGTCGAGCATGACATCGCCGACCACCAGTACCGGGGCTTGATCGAAACGCGGCATGGACAACTTCATGGGCAACCCATATGGAAATAATGAACAGGGGCAGGATATTAGCACAGGGTAGTCAATGGCTTTATGGCCAGATCATCCCTGGAAAATTCCCGTGACAATCGGGGCCATGACGGCCCCGATCAAGGAGGGTTCAGGTGATATCGGCCTTGGCCGGCTCATCCAGCCCCATGGCATGCAGGCGGGCATAATGGCCATTAGCCGCAAGCAGCTCGGCGTGAGTACCGCGCTCGACCAGGCGGCCCTGGTCCATGACCAGGATCTGGTCGGCCTTCTCGATGGTCGACAGGCGATGAGCAATCACCAACGTGGTACGGCCTTGCATCACATGGTCCAGAGCGGCCTGGATATGCCGCTCGGACTCGGTATCCAACGCCGAAGTGGCTTCGTCGAGGATCAGCAACGGCGCGTTTTTAAGCAGCGCACGGGCAATAGCCAGGCGCTGGCGCTGGCCACCAGAAAGCAGTACACCGTTCTCACCCACTTCAGTATCGAAGCCCTTTGGCAGCCGGTCGACGAATTCCTTGGCATAGGCATCGGCCGCGGCGGCCTCGATGTCTGCGCGCGGCGCGCCAGCCAGGTCACCATAGGCGATGTTGTTGGCCACGGTGTCGTTGAACAGGGTGACATGCTGGGTGACCTGCGAAACATGGCGGCGCAGGTTGCGCAGGCGATAGTTCTCGATCTCCACGCCATCGAGCAGGATCTGCCCCTTGTCGTGGTGATAGAAACGCGGGATCAGGGCCGCCAGGGTAGACTTGCCACTGCCAGAGCGGCCGACCAGGGCGATCATCTGCCCGGGCTCGGCGACAAAACTGATGTCGCTCAGCACTTCACGCTCGGTACCCGGGTAAGTGAAGCTCAGGTTACGCACTTCCAGGCGCCCTTCCACGCGTTCCTTCTCGACAGTACCGGTGTCCACTTCGGGTGCTTCGTCCAGTTGCTCGAAGATGCTCTCGGCACCTGCCAGGCCCTTCTGGATGGTCGAGCTGACTTCCGACAACTGGCGAATAGGCTTGGGCAGCAGGCCGGCAGCGGTGATATAAGCCACCAGGTCACCGGCAGTAGAATCCCCGCGCAGGAACAGTACCAGGAACATCAGCGCAGCCATGGCGCTATAGATCACCAGCTGAAGCATCGGTGTGTACAGCGCGCCGGTCTTGGTCATGCGCAGTTGCTTGTCGGTGTTGCTCTGGCTGGCCTGGTCGAATCGCCGCTCCTCATAAGCCTCGCCACCGAAGCTACGGACCACGCGGTACCCCTGGATGGTTTCCGAGGCAACGTGGGTGACGTCGCCCATGGCTACCTGGATCTTCTTGCTCTGCTTGCGGAATTTCTTGCTGGCGATGCTGACCATTACCGCGATCACCGGCAGGATGGCGACCATCACCAAGGTCAGGTGCCAGTTCATCCAGAGCAGATAGGCAAACAGGAACACCACGGTCAGGCCTTCGCGGATCACTACCTTGATGGCGTCGGTAGCGGCGCCGGTGACCATGGTCACATTGAAGGTAATGCGCGAAATCAGGTGCCCGGAGTTGTGGTTGTCGAAGTAGCGGTTGGGCAACACCAGCAGCTTGTTGAACAAAGCCACCCGCAGGTCATGCACCAGGCTCAGAGAGACCTTCGCCAGGAAGTAGTTGCCGAGGAACGAGCCCAGGCCCTGCCACGCAGCGATCAGGATGATCAGCAGCGGCACCGCCTGCAGCAATTGCAGGTCACGCAGGTAGGGGACGTTGGGGAACAATACCGCTTCGGGGTTGCTCAGCCCATCGACGAAGTACTTGAGAATGCCGGCCAGCATTGGCTGGGTCGAGGCAAAGATCACGAAACCGACAATGCTCAGCAGGAAAATGCCGACATAGGGTTTCACATAGCTCAACAGCCGGAAGTAGATCTTCAGGCTGGAGGTGTGCTCCGCTGGTCGCGGTGTTTCGGCCATTATCGAGCTCGCTGTTCAGGTTGAACCGGCAATTTTACCACAGGCGTCATTTTCGGCACGCCCCCATGGCAGCAACATGGCAAGGCCCACCGGCAGCCAGCTGATGAACCATTCGGCACGTGGCGTACCGGTGAGGCTGGCGGCATCGAACTGCATGGCCAGGGTCGAGTACACCCAGAAGCCCAGCAGAACCTTGCCCAGCAGGGTACCGCGTGCGCGCACGATTTCGCCCAGCGTGAACAGCCATACCATTACCCACAGCAACATGCCGGGCAAGCCCACTTCAACGGCAACATGGGTGAACATGTTGTGGGTGTGATCGAAGTGCATGCCGACGGCGCTCACTTTGTAATCAGCCCCCAGGCCAAGACCAGCCCAAGGGTGCGCGGCAATCATCTCGACCACGGCATGGAAAATTTCCGGCCGGAAGGACGAGCCCCGCTGGGCGATAAGGTCGTACACGGCCAAAAAGGCCAGGCCGGTGGCAAGCAGCGCCAGAACAGAAAACACCCGGCTGTGGCGGTCACGGAACCACAGCGGCGCCATCACCACGGTAATCACCAGTGCCAGAATAGCGCCACGGCTCTGGCTAAGTATGGCGAAAGCCCCCAGGCAAGCCAGTGCCGCCAGCCATAACAACTGCAAGCCACGTTGCCGAGGTGGCTCGTAGAGCATCAAGAGTACGGCCGAACCAATGACATACGCCCCCAGGATAGGGTGGGATATCTCGCCGATACCCGCCAGCCTGACCAGCAGCGGCGTACGCTGCAACCCATAGAAATTGATGATGGAGAGCAACGCAGCGATGGCGAGCAGCACGCTACCAAGCTGCAATAGCTGACGAATGCGGGCCTGGCCAAACTGGGCCAACAGCGGAAACGCCAGCAGGAACACCAGAATGTAGAGCAAGCGTTTGAGCTCGCGTCCGGGTTCCTCGGCGGGCGACCATGCCAGGCTCAGGCCGCTCCAGGCCAGCAGGAGCAGCACACTCCCCCACAGCGCCGGTTGGCGCCTCCAGGCTTGCACCAGCACTCCTCGGGCTGACCAGGCCAATACCAGCGTTGGCAGCCACAAGAACAACACCAGACCTTGCTGATAAACCTTGTTGCTGGGTGCCAGGGCAATCGCCGCCAGGAACCAGACCAGGCCCAAACCTAACCAGGCCTGTGCCCAGTTTTTTTGATACAACATCCTTTCCCCCGATGAATCAAAAACACCATCCATGGTGCTACAGCATTATTTTCGGCATTATTGCCGGTCATTTTGCTCGCCAGACGACAAGGCTCTATTCATGCAATGCTCCCGGCTCACCCAGGTCGACTTCGATCAGCTGACACTCGGCGCACAGGTGCTTGAGGCAGACAGCCATGGCGCCAAAGTCTACCTGCTCACAGATGGAAATTTCCTCAAGGTTTTTCGTAGGAAGCGGCTGATTTCGTCTGCACTGCTACGTCCTTACTCGCAGCGCTTCGTCGATAACGCCGCGCGCCTGGCGCAACTGGGCATCCCCACCCTCGAAGTGATCAGCCAGCACAAGCTCGACCTGCCAGGCCGCACTGCGGTGCTGTATCGCCCACTACCAGGACGGACGCTGCTGCAGATGTCGCGCGATGACGGCTTCAGCTGGGACATTTACCTGCCACGCCTGATCGAACTGATCCGTCAGTTGCACCGCAGCGGCGTTTACTTCCGTTCGCTGCACCTGGGCAATGTGGTGGTCACCCCCGACCAGCATCTGGGCTTGATCGACGTGGCCGACATGCGCTTTCTGCGCCCGCCACTGTCGGCCCGCATGATTCGACGCAATGTGCAGCACATGGTGCGCTATATCGAGCGGGAGAACCTGGGCGATCGGTTCCCCCTAGCCGCCTTCGAGTCAGCCTTGCTGACACGCTGAGCGTCAACTGCGCAACAGGCTCTGCGAGCCGTTGCAGAACGCCTGCCAGGCCTGCTCCGGTGCCAGTGCCTGGCGCTGCTTCGCGGCTATCATCGATGCACTGAGCGCCGTACAGCGCTCGATCGCCTCAGCCCAGGCGCTTTCGTCGGCAACCGGCAGGTAGCCACCGGTGTCGCGCAGCTGTTCGCGGAACACCTCCAGGTCGCTGCACACCACCGGTACATCGGCCATCACCGCCTCTTGCACCACCAGCCCCAGACCCTCGGAACGCGAAGGCACCAATAGCCAGTCGAATGCCCGATACAGCTGCTGCAGGTCTTCGCGGTGACCGCGCAGATGAACACGCTCAGCCAGGCCCAGCGCGTTGATACGCTGCTGCAGCATGGCATGCTGCGGCCCCTCGCCAATGATCGCCAACTGCAAGCCCGGCTGCCGTGCACTGGCCTTGGCGAATGCTCCAATCAGCATTTCGAAGCCTTTACTCTCTACCAACCGCCCTACCGCACCCAGCATCACTCCAGCACCCTGAGGCAACCGCAGCGCCTGCCTGGCCTGGTCCCGGCTCAACAAAGGCTCGACGAATGCAA
Organism: Pseudomonas sp. yb_5; assembly: GCF_043103865.1. Taxonomy (NCBI): domain Bacteria; kingdom Pseudomonadati; phylum Pseudomonadota; class Gammaproteobacteria; order Pseudomonadales; family Pseudomonadaceae; genus Pseudomonas; species Pseudomonas sp. yb_5. The sequence continues at coordinate 15,013 of NZ_JBICKE010000048.1, read as the reverse complement.
GCGGGTCAAGCGCCATGCGCAGCGTTTGCACCGGCCTGCCCAGGTCACACGCCAGCGACTCGGCCAAGGTCTGTGATACCGCTGCAATACTCAGACGCTCAGACGGAAACATCTGCAACAAGCGGATATCGCTGGCATGCAGACGCGTCTTGCCATGGAACAGTACCTTTGCACGCACGTGCGGAATGCGCTGTAACAACGGCAGCACCAACCGGGCGACACCAATACCATCGAGCAGCACGATTTCTGCCCCGGCCTCGGCCAGTGCCTTGCGCAAGCGCATGCGCAGCCACGGGCGCAGCAAGCGCCACAAGTGCCGCCCTTTGAGCGCACGTGACGGCATATGCCATTCCCGGGTCGAACCGAGCCCACAACAGAGCCCGCTTCCCAGCAACAGCCAGTTACTGATCCGGGCATCGGCACCCGCGTTCGACAAGACCTGCCGATGCACCTTGTGGATGGACATGTACGGCGTTCCACCCGCCCACATCATATTGACGATGTTCATGGGCCCTCTCCCGCTCAAGTCAGGTGGGACAGCGACTTCATTGAACAAAAATGGTGATTCCCATGCCGATCAAGGCACCCGCTAACAGCGTCAATGCCAGCTTCATCCGATCACGTTGACGACGCTTGGCCTTACGCTCCACCTCAATGGGCAAGGTCACGTGATTGCCAAAACCAGTGTGCAATACTGCATCACCCTCCAAGGTGACCGCTGTCAGATTTAACTCAGCGTAGCGACGGGAAAGCGCCTTTTCTCCAGCATAGGCGGCAAATGGCGCACAGCGCTGGTAATCGCTCAATCGGCGCAGCCCTGGGTTGAGCGAAAACGCCTGCCACTCGGCCTTGTCGGACAGCAGCGGATAACACGGCACCCCGGCGATCACCTGGCGATCGCCCAAGTGGATGTACGGGCTGTGGATAGCCAAGTCGTGGGCATGGCTGCGCAGCCACACTTGCAGCAGGTTGGGGCTGACATCCAGGATGGCCTGCGAGTCTTCGACAAAGCCTTGCCGGTAGAATTGCCAGTCGTCTTCGCAGTGAAAAATGTACGGTGTCTTGACGTGGCTGTAGGCCAGGTCGATAGACGGCAACTGGCCAAGTTTGGGCCGATTGACGAAAACCTTGCAATGCGGCTTCCAGTGTCCCGGTACAGCGGCATGCACAGCATCGTCGCCAGAGTCTTCGGTGATGAATACCTCGCGAATGGGCGCGGTGTTGTAGCGATCGAAACTCTCAAGGGTGTCTTTGAGCAGATCGAACCGCCCACAACTGGTCACGACGAGCGTGACATCACTCTCATTTGAAAAGCGCACCGGATTCCCTCCGCATTACGACTATCGGCCTTCAACGACCCGCTCCTGGGCGTGAAAGCTCTTGTTTAGATGCCCAGCTTCAGACGCAGCCGCTGCCATGCAGACAATGGCGGATGGGGCCTGAGCGCCGGGCGCATGTGGTCGACGATGCTACGTCCAACTGCGCCGAAACTAAAACGGGAAACCGCCAGATGGCGGCCATTTTCTGCAATCTGCCGGGCTAGCTCGGGGTCCGCGCGCAAACGACGGAGCTTCTCCTGAAGGGTCGGGATGTTGTCATAGAACACCACGTTGTGCATGTCTTGCAGGCCCAGCGCACGGTTCTCTTCCTCGCCCTGGTCGTATGCCAGCAACACACAGCCACAGGCCATGGCTTCGAAGTTCTTGATCATGTATTCGCCCATCCCGACATCGGCACTGACGAAGAAACGAATACGGTTGAGCGTGTTGCAGTAGTCCTCGCCCGACTTGGTGCGGGTTACCAACAGGTTCTCGACCTGCCCCAACTCGTCCAGCAGTGCCTTGCGGCCGCTATAGGCCACACTGTTGACGCTGCCGACAAAGGCCAGTTCGATATCACGTTCACGCCCTTGGTCGGTCAGCAACTGCTCGTCGTAGCCCTTGGGCACGAACACCGCGTCAAAACCTTCCTGGCGCAGGCGCTCGCTGACCATGTAGCCGGAGCTGATCACCCGCGCCCATGGCAACTGGCGGTAATGAGCACTGAACTTGCCGGTGTACTTGCACGGGATGTAGTTCTGGTAGGCGTCGTGCTCGAGAATCACCAGGTTCGGCACAGTGCGGATAAAGGCCACCTGACGGATCTCCTGCTTGAAACGCAGGAAGAACACGATGCGGTCATAGCGCTCGACTTGCACCTCACGCTTGAAGTAACGGCGCAAGTTGCGCTGATCCTGGCTGGTCAGCCAGCGCAGGTCGCACTCGCAGTTGGCCGCGACGCCATCGTACAGGCGGTCAAGAATGGCCCGCTGTTCCTTCTGCACCAGAAATAGGACTTTCATTGCTTTCCTTGGGCGCTCTGCGCCTTCGCGGTCAACCATGGGGTGTGCTTACAGCTCACGCCGCCAGAACAGTTCGTGTCGGCGCACGGCCTTGCGGAAGAATTCGTTCTCCCCATAAGGCGATGGCTGTCGCCCGGCAAGCCAGCGTTGCAGCACGCGGCGCAGGCGGCGCTTGAACGGTGCCGGCGGCTGCAGGTCGTGCATCATGCCCAAGGCCATGGCCTTGTCGCGCTGGGTCGCGCAATCCAGCACCAGGCTGCAGGGTGCCCAGGCCTGGGCAGCGCTCAATTGCGGCGGCAAGGCCACGCCATCGCCACTGTCGCCCATCGGCCAGCGGTCGTTATCGTGCAGGTGGTTCGCGTAACACAGCAAGGTTTTTGGCTGCCAGGCCATACCTTGCAAGGCTTCCAGCACTGCCGCCTGAGCGCAGATATGGTCCGGGTGGGGGTCTAGCTGCGGGTGGGGCATCACCAGCACCTCTGGCCTGGCCAGCTCCAGCAAGGCTCGCAGGTCGGCCAGCAGGTTGTGCCAGGTGGGTGCGCCATCACGGTCGCCCGGTAACGGGAACGGGTTGAACTGGCGGAACACGCGGATATCGGCCAGGTCGGCTTCACGTGAGGCCGCCGGCTGGTCGGGTGCGGCCTGCATGGCAGGCAGCTGCAGGCAGAAGTAACCCAGCTGTATGCAACGCGACTCCGGCACACCGGCCCAACGCGGCACGACGATGCTGTCCCAGGCACGCAGGCGCCCCTTCAGGCGCGCGGCCTCGGCCTTTGCCAAGCCCATCTGCTGATAGTGCTCGGCCTCTATCTCACCGGCGGTCAGAGTCACCACCCAGCTTTCATCCGCCTGGCTGTACAAACCATACGCGGCCAATTCGGCGTCGTCGGCATGTGGCGCGATCACCATCACCCGACGCCGCTGCAACTCGACCGAAGGGGTTATCCACAGGCGCAACTGCCCCTGCAGCCGGCAATTCCGGCCGCGCAGTCGCAACGTACCGGCCTGCAGTGGTGCAGCAAGACCGGTCACGTTAAGGAAGCGCACGCCATCGACGCCACGCTCGAACGTTTGCCGATCGGTCTGCTCACCGGCCAGCAGCTCGACCCGAGGGTCGAGAAAGCGCCCCAACCAGCTGCTTTTGAGCCGCAGTTCAAGCACCAGCGTTTCGTCACCTTGCAACGTGCACTCGGCCTTGAGCCAGCCATCGAGCAGGCTGGCAGGAACCTGCTGCGCCTGATCGCCGAAGTCGTATGCGTAGTCCTCGCCCGGCGCATAGAACAGATGGTCGGCAAACCAGGCCTCATGCGCAGCCCAGAGCAGCGGCAACAGCAGCAGTGGCAGCCACCACCAACTGAATACCCCGAGGGCGACCAGCGCAACCAGGCCCGCCAGCAGCCCCAGGCGTTTGTTGCGCCGGTGGCGCTTGAGCAACTGCTGCTTGCGGCTCACGCTTGATACACCGGCACAGGGTTACACCAGCGGTCCTTGTACTCACGGTCAGCACGGCCGAACGAAAACCGCAGCGGCTTGTTGCGCGCCCGGGCGTCTTCCCAGGCGGCCTGGGTATTGAGGAAGCTCAGCACGCTGCCTGGGCTGAAGGCCTTGGTTTCAGGGTCGACGCCGCCATTGATGTACTCGACGCTGATCCACTCCGGCGCTTCGACCCGGTACACCAGCTGGATGGCAATCGACTTACCGTCCAGCAGCAACACCGAGCCGATCAGCAGCTCACGCAGGCGCTCCAGCACATCGGCCATACGCTCGGCACCGGTGGCAGGGAAGCCCCAGCGGCGCAGGAACAGGTCGCAGTACATGCTGGCGATTTCCTGAGCACTGAAGTCGCTGATCGGGCGCACCACACCACCCGCCTCTTCCAGCAGGCGCAGTTCACGGCGCTGGTTGTAGCGGAACTTCTTCGACAGGTCTTCAGGCGCCCGGGCCATGGCCAACTGCTCCTTCTGCGCCTTGAGACCGCTGAAGCGGCCTTGGTTCAGCTCGGACAGGTAACGCACGGTATGGCGCAACGGCGCAGCGGCATCAGACGCCGCCGGCAGAATGATCTCGGCATTACCGAGGTCGAACAGGGCTTTCTTGCCAGCACGCTTCAGCACGTCCTTGGACAGCGCCAGGTGACGCCCCCAGGCCGGGATCGCGGCTTTCAGCTCGCCAGCCTGGTGCCAGCCCAGATAGCGCACCGGGATCTGCGCCAGATCCGCCAGTTGCTCGACCACCAGCGGATGGGTGGCGACACTGCCGCCAAAGCGCGCCCATGCCTCGGCATAAGCCTTGGCATCAATAGCTTGCCAACCGCGTTCGCGGAAGGCCTGGATACGATTGAGCATCAGGCCTGCCCCACCAACGCGCGCACCTGCGGGAGGTGCCAGAAGGCCTCGCGCACCGCCTGGTCAGAGAAACGCTCACGCAGGCGCTGCAGCATGTGGCTGGCACAGGCCTGGCGCTGCTCAGCCTCCAGTACGGCCATGTGCTTCAGGCCTTGGGCCAGCTGCGCGGCATCGCCCAGCGGGAACAGAACGCCAACGCCCTCGACCACTTCGCGGGCACCGCCACAGGCCGTGGCCAGCACCGGCACACCGGCAACCATCGCTTCGAGCAGGACCATGCCGAACGGTTCGTGATCGGAACTCAAAGCGAACACGTCGAACGCCTGGAAGTAACGGCGCGCATCCGGTACCTGGCCAAGAAAGTCGACTTGCCCGGCAATGCCAAGCTCGGCGGCCAACGCCTTGAGGCTGGCCTCCAGACGCCCCTTGCCGAGGATCGCCAGGCGGGCGCCGGCAGGCAGCCCCGGCAGTGCCTGGGCAAAACCGCGCAACAGGGTAGCCTGGTCCTTGTCCGGGTGCAGGCGCCCAACATTGCCGACGATCCACGCCTGAGGATCCAGGCCCAGGGCCTGGCGTGCATCAGCGCGCGGCACCAGCGCTGCTTGCAGGGCGTCGATGTCGATGCGGTTGTACAGGGTCTGGATGCGCTCGGCCGGCCACTGCGGCAAGCAACGGCGCATATCGTCACGTACCGCGTCCGAAACCCCCAACAGGCTCAGACGCTTGCTGAACAGGTTCGCGAACAGGCGGCGGCCTTTGCGCTGGTAGTCGCCAAAGGCATGGTGCACACCAATCACCGGCAGGCCGGTCCCCAGCAGGGCAACGTAGATCGGCTTGAAGCGATGGGCGATGCAGAAGGCGAAATTGCGCTCGGCCGCAATGCGCCGCAATGCGCGGATGGCGCCAAGTTTCAGGCCACGCACGGCCTTGGAACTGAACTCAAGGAACAGCACCTCGTCCGACGCACAGCCAGCCGCTACCTGCGCGTCGGCGGCGCCGGTGAGGAACACCGTGGTGACCTGATACCCACGCCCTTGAAACAGGCTGGCGTACTGACGGGCGCAGTCCAGGAACGGCCCGTCATAGCCATGGCAGAACTGCAGGATGCGCGGTTCAGAGCGGCTGGTCATACGGGGCCGCGCCGTCCTTTACAACCAGGATGTCTTCCATGATCAGGTACTGCAGGTCCGAGCCGAAGAACATGTTCAACGCATCGGTCGGCGAGCAGATCATCGGTTCACCACGACGGTTCAGCGAGGTGTTCAGCGACACGCCGTTGCCAGTCAGGTCTTCCAGTGCCTTCATCATGTCGTAGTAGCGCGGGTTGTACTCGCGCTTGAGCACCTGGGCACGCGAAGTGCCGTCCTCATGTACCACTTCCGGCACGCGGGTCTTCCACTCTTCAGCCACTTCGAAGGTGAAGGTCATGAACGGCGCGGGATGGTCGACCTTGATCATCTGTGGGGCGACAGTGTCGAGCATCGACGGGCAGAAAGGTCTCCAGCGTTCGCGGAACTTGATCTGGTGGTTGATGCGGTCAGCCACGCCTTCCACGCTCGGGCAACCGATGATCGAGCGGCCACCCAGGGCACGCGGCCCGAACTCCATGCGGCCCTGGAACCAGGCTACCGGGTTGCCATCGACCATGATCTGGGCGATTTGCTGCGGCATGTTCTCGAGTTTGCGCCACTTTGGCTGGTTCGGGTGACGGGCGCAGGCAGCGATCACGTCTTCGTTGGAGTACGACGGGCCGAGGTAGACGTGCTCCATCTTCTCGACCGGAACGCCACGGGCGTGAGAAACATAGGCAGCGGCGCCAACGGCAGTCCCGGCGTCGCCGGAGGCCGGCTGGACGAACAGTTCCTTTACGTCCGGACGGGCGATGATCTTCTGGTTGAGCTTGACGTTCAGCGCGCAGCCGCCGGCGAAGGCCAGCTTGCCGGTTTCACGCAGGGTGTCACCCAGATAATGGTCGATCATCTGCAACGCCAGCTTCTCGAACAGCGCCTGCATGCTGGCGGCGTAATGGATGTACGGCTCGTCGGCGATGTCGCCTTCGCGCTTGGGGCCCAGCCATTCGATCAGCTTCGGCGAGAAGTAGAAGCCCTTGCCCTTCTCTTTATAGCGGCGCAGGCCGATAACGTTGGCGTACTCGGTGTTGATGACCAGCTCGCCGTTTTCGAAGCTGGCCAGACGCGAGAAATCATACTTGCTGGCGTCGCCATACGGCGCCATGCCCATGACCTTGAACTCGCCATCGAGCATTTCGAAGCCAAGGAACTCGGTGATAGCACCGTACAGGCCACCCAGCGAGTCCGGGTCGAAGAATTCCTTGATCTTGTGGATCTTGCCGTTTTCGCCGTAGCCAAAGAAGGTAGTGGCGTACTCGCCCTTGCCGTCGATGCCCAGGATTGCGGTTTTTTCCTTGAAGCCCGAGCAGTGATAAGCACTGGAAGCGTGGGCCAGGTGGTGCTCGACGGGCTCGATCTTGACCTTTTTCGGGTCAAAGCCCAGTTGTTCCAGGCACCAGACGATCTTCTTGCGATAGCGCTTGTAGCGACGGTTGCCCATCAGGATGGCATCGAGTGCACGATCCGGGGCGTACCAATAGCGCTTGGCATAGTGCCACCGCGCCTTGCCGAACAGGCTGATCGGGGCGAACGGAATGGCTACCACGTCGACGTCGGACGGCTTGATGCCTGCCTGTTCCAGGCAGAACTTCGCCGACTCGTAGGGCATGCGGTTCTTCGCATGCTTGTCACGCACGAAGCGCTCTTCTTCGGCGGCGGCAATCAGCTTGCCGTCAATGTACAGGGCCGCGGAAGGGTCATGGCTAAGGGCGCCGGACAGGCCAAGAATCGTCAATGCCAAGGGATTAGCCTCTTCATTCGGTAAAAATGCGCCATCGGCCGCTTGGGCGGATGGCGGCTAAAGGGCGGGATTATAACGCAAACATCGGGGGCACACCGCCCCCTTGTAGGAGCGGGTTCACCCGCGAAGCAGGCAACGCGGTGGATGGCACCGGCGTAGCCGGTGTTCGCGGGAAAACCCGCGCCTACAGGTTTACTCGGCGATCAGCCAGTCCATGCGGTAACTACCGGCAGTCTGTGCCAACTCTTTGGCCAGCCATGGCAACAGCTCCTTGAGCTCATCCTCCAGCCCCCACGGCGGGTTGGCGATGGCCAGGCCAGAGCCGTTCAGCCCCTGAGGGCTGTCCTGGTGATGCACATACAGCTCAACCCGCAACAGTTTCGGCGCGCCGGTGCTGGTCAGGTCCTGGTAATAGCGGGCCAGCGAACGCTGGTCCTTGATCGGGTACCAGATGGCCACAACCGTCTGGCGCATGCGGCCAATCGCCTCTTTCATGGCAGTGGTGCAGCGCTTGAGCTCATCGGCCTGCTCGAACGGCGGGTCGATCAGCATGATCGCGCGCTTTTCCTGCACCGGCAGCAAGGCCCGCGGCACATGCCAGCCTTCACCCAGGTGCACGGTCACGCGCGGGTCTTTTTTCATGTTTTCTTTGAGGAGCGGCCCGTCTTCGGGGTGTTTCTCGTTGAGCAGGGCGCGGTCCTGCTGGCGCATCAGGCGACGAGCCAGTTCGGGCGAACCCGGGTAGTAGCGCAGCTCGCCATCGGCGTTCAGGCGCTTGATGATGCGCAGGTAGTCGTCGGCCATGGCCGGCAGGTCATCGCGATTCCACAGGCGGGCTACGCCTTCCAGGTATTCGCCGGTACGGCTTGCCTGGTCACCCTGCAGGTCGTACAGGCCGAGCCCTGCGTGGGTATCGATATAGGCGAACGGCTGCTCCTTGCGCGACATCAGGGCAATGAGGCGGGTCAGCACAATGTGCTTGAGGACGTCGGCGTGGTTGCCGGCGTGGAAGGCGTGACGATAGTTCATGGCAACTCCTGCGGGGGTGGCAAGTTTACCTTGCCTTGCAGGCGGAGTCAGGCCTGGCTGCTGATTGGCGGCACCCGCAAAGCAGGCGCCGCCAATTCAACGGGTGTTACTTGTCGGCGTGATACGCCGCATCAGCAGCTTCGAAGCGCTTGACCATCGCCTGCGAAGGGCTGCCCAGCTTGCTCACCAGAACAATGGCGATGCTGGCGAACAGGAAGCCTGGGATGATCTCGTACAGCCCGAGGGTGTCGAAGTTCTTCCACAGGATCACCGTCAGCGCACCCACCACGATACCGGCCAGCGCACCGTTACGGGTCATGCCTTTCCACAGCACCGAGATCAGCACCACCGGACCGAAGGCAGCACCGAAGCCAGCCCAGGCATAGGCCACCAGACCCAGTACGCGGTTTTCCGGATTGGCAGCCATGGCGATGGCGATCAGGGCCACGGCCAGCACCATCAGACGGCCGACCCACACCAGCTCGACCTGCGAAGCATTCTTGCGCAGGAAGGCCTTGTAGAAGTCTTCGGTCAAGGCACTGGAGCACACCAGCAACTGGCAGCTCAGGGTACTCATGACCGCAGCCAGGATAGCCGACAGCAGGACACCTGCGATCCATGGGTTGAACAGGATCTTGGCCAGCTCGATGAACACACGTTCGTGGTTCTCGCTTACCGGGCCTGCCAGCTCAGGATGGGCCGAGAAGTAGGCGATACCGAAGAAGCCTACAGCGCAGGTACCCGCCAGGCACAGGATCATCCAGGTCATGGAAATGCGGCGCGCCTTGGCGATCGACTTCACCGAATCAGCGGCCATGAAGCGCGCCAGGATATGCGGCTGGCCGAAGTAACCCAGGCCCCAGCCCATCAGCGAGATGATGCCGATGAAGGTAGCGCCCTTGAGCAGGTCGAAGTGTGCCGGGTTCACCGCCTCGATAGCGGCGAAGGTCTGGTCGAAGCCACCGGTGGCGATCAGCACGAACACCGGGGTGAGGATGAGCGCGAAGATCATCAGCGTGGCCTGCACGGTATCGGTCCAGCTCACAGCCAGGAAACCACCGATGAATGTGTAGGCGATGGTCGCCGCTGCACCCGCCCACAGCGCGGTTTCGTACGACATGCCGAAGGTGCTCTCGAACAGACGGGCACCGGCAACGATGCCGGAGGCGCAATAGATGGTGAAGAAGACCAGGATCACGATGGCGGAAATGATGCGCAGCAGGCCACTATTGTCTTCGAAACGGCTGGAGAAATAGTCCGGCAGGGTCAGCGCGTCACCGTTGTGCTCGGTCTGCACACGCAGCCGGCCGGCCACGAACAGCCAGTTCAGGTAGGCACCAACCGTCAGGCCGACGGCGATCCAGACCTCGGACAGGCCCGCGAAGTAGATGGCACCAGGCAGGCCCATCAGCAGCCAGCCACTCATGTCGGAGGCACCGGCAGACAGCGCGGTGACCACGCTACCCAGGCTGCGACCGCCCAGAATGTAATCGGAAAGGTTCTTGGTGGCGCGATAGGCGGCGAAGCCGATCAGCACCATTGCTGCGATGTAGATCACGAAGGTGATCGTTAGTGGATTGCCCATGCGTGTGCCCTGGCGTTTGTTTTTATCATGCACAACCGCAACGATGGCGGTTGCACCCAGGCGGCGAATGCTATGCAACAACGCAAAGAAGGTGCAACCATTTTTCTTTTGCAAGTTGCACCTGCCCGTGCATTTTCCGACAAAGCCCATTTTTTGCTCCTTTTGGGAGTAAAAAACCGGTTTTTCAGAATAAATCGCACCGATAACGCCCCTTTTCAGGGTGAGGGAATGGCTATCGGACGAGTTGCACCTTCTACGAGAAAAATTCAGGTTGCACCTAGTTGCACCCGAATTGTCCTACAGCTACTCTTGATGCCAGCTTAGGCCACAACCGTGGCAATAACGAGGATAAGAAATGGCGACTACCACCCTTGGGGTCAAACTCGACGACCCGACCCGTGAGCGACTCAAAGCAGCTGCGCAGTCCATCGACCGCACGCCTCACTGGTTGATCAAGCAAGCGATCTTCAATTACCTGGAGAAGCTCGAGGGTGGTGCCACCCTGACCGAACTCAACGGTCAGGCCAGCAACCCGGCCGACGATGCCGGTGAAGTCCAGGCCGACCACAGCCACCAGTGCTTCCTCGAATTTGCCGAGAGCATCTTGCCGCAGTCGGTACTGCGCTCGGCGATCACCGCTGCCTACCGCCGCCCCGAGCAGGAAGTGGTGCCAATGCTGCTGGAGCAGGCGCGCCTGAGCGCGCCGCTGGCCGAAGCCACCAACAAGCTGGCCGCAAGCATTGCCGAAAAACTGCGCAATCAGAAAAGCGCCGGCGGCCGTGCCGGTGTCGTCCAGGGCCTGCTGCAGGAGTTCTCCCTTTCGTCTCAGGAAGGCGTGGCGCTGATGTGCCTGGCCGAAGCCCTGCTGCGTATCCCCGACAAAGGCACCCGCGATGCGCTGATCCGCGACAAGATCAGTACCGGCAACTGGCAGCCACACCTGGGCAACAGCCCATCGCTGTTCGTCAACGCCGCCACCTGGGGGCTGCTGCTGACCGGCAAGCTGGTCAGCACCCACAACGAAACCGGCCTCACCTCCTCGCTCACTCGCATCATCGGCAAGAGCGGCGAACCGATGATCCGCAAGGGCGTCGACATGGCCATGCGCCTGATGGGTGAGCAGTTCGTCACCGGCGAGACCATTGCCGAAGCACTGGCCAACGCCAGCCGCTTCGAGTCCAAAGGCTTCCGCTACTCCTACGACATGCTCGGCGAAGCCGCACTGACCGAGCAGGACGCGCAGAAGTACCTGGCGTCCTACGAGCAGGCCATTCACTCGATTGGCAAGGCCTCGCATGGCCGTGGCATCTACGAAGGCCCAGGCATCTCGATCAAGCTGTCGGCACTGCACCCGCGCTACAGCCGCGCCCAGTACGAGCGCGTGATGGAAGAGCTGTACCCGCGCCTGCTGTCGCTGACGCTGCTGGCCAAGCAGTACGACATCGGCCTGAACATCGACGCCGAAGAAGCCGACCGCCTGGAGCTTTCGCTGGACCTGCTCGAGCGCCTGTGCTTCGAGCCATCCCTGGCTGGCTGGAACGGCATCGGTTTCGTTATCCAGGCCTACCAGAAGCGCTGCCCGTACGTGATCGACTATGTCATCGATCTGGCCAAGCGCAGCCGCCACCGCCTGATGATCCGCCTGGTAAAAGGCGCCTACTGGGACAGCGAGGTCAAGCGTGCCCAGGTCGAAGGCCTGGAAGGCTACCCGGTCTATACCCGCAAGGTGTACACCGACGTGTCCTACGTGGCCTGCGCCCGCAAGTTGCTGGCCGTGCCAGAAGCCATCTACCCGCAGTTCGCCACCCACAACGCTCACACCCTGTCGGCCATTTACCACATTGCCGGGCAGAACTACTACCCGGGTCAATACGAGTTCCAGTGCCTGCACGGCATGGGCGAGCCGCTGTACGAGCAAGTGGTTGGCAAGATTGCCGATGGCAAGCTGAACCGCCCGTGCCGCGTGTACGCACCGGTCGGCACCCATGAAACGCTGCTGGCCTACCTGGTGCGCCGTTTGCTGGAAAACGGCGCCAACACCTCGTTCGTCAACCGCATCGCCGACCACTCGATCTCCATCCAGGAACTGGTCGCCGACCCGGTGGTCAGCATCGAGCGCATGGGTACTCAGGAAGGCAGTATCGGCCTGCCACACCCGCGTATCCCGCTGCCGCGCGATCTGTATGGCACTGAACGGGCCAACTCGGCCGGCATCGACATGGCCAACGAACACCGCCTGGCATCGCTGTCCTGCGCCATGCTGGCCACCGCTCACAACGACTGGAAGGCTGCCCCGCTGCTGGCCTGCACCGCCAGCGAGAGCGCTGCCGCACCGGTACTGAACCCGGCGGACCACCGCGATGTGGTGGGCCACGTGCAAGAAGCCACCGTTGTTGACGTGGACAACGCCATCCAGTGCGCACTGAACGCCGCGCCGATCTGGCAGGCCACTCCGCCAGCCGAGCGCGCTGCCATTCTGGAACGCACCGCCGACCTGATGGAGGCAGAAATCCAGCCGCTGATGGGGCTGCTCATCCGCGAGGCCGGCAAGACTTTCGCCAACGCCATCGCCGAAGTGCGTGAAGCCGTGGACTTCCTGCGCTACTACGCGGTGCAGGCACGTAACGACTTCAGCAACGACGCCCACCGCCCACTGGGTCCGGTGGTGTGCATCAGCCCATGGAACTTCCCGCTGGCGATCTTCACCGGCCAGGTGGCCGCAGCCCTGGCTGCCGGCAACCCGGTATTGGCCAAGCCTGCCGAGCAAACCCCGCTGATCGCCGCCCAGGCCGTGCGCCTGCTGCTGGAAGCGGGCATCCCCGAAGGTGTGTTGCAGCTGCTGCCAGGCCGCGGTGAAACCGTCGGTGCCGGCCTGGTCGGAGACGAGCGCGTCAAAGGCGTGATGTTCACCGGTTCCACCGAAGTAGCCCGCCTGCTGCAGCGCAACGTCGCTGGCCGTCTGGACAACCAGGGCCGCCCGATCCCGCTGATCGCCGAAACCGGCGGCCAGAACGCGATGATCGTCGACTCCTCGGCACTGACCGAACAGGTCGTGATCGACGTGGTGTCCTCGGCCTTCGACAGTGCCGGCCAGCGTTGCTCGGCCCTGCGCGTGCTGTGCCTGCAGGAAGACTCCGCCGACCGCGTGATCGAAATGCTCAAGGGCGCCATGGCTGAAAGCCGCCTGGGCTGCCCGGACCGCCTGGCCGTGGACATCGGCCCGGTGATCGACGCCGAAGCCAAGGCCGGCATCGAGAAGCACATTCAGGGCATGCGCGAGAAAGGCCGCTCGGTCTACCAAGTCGCCATTGCCGATGCTGCCGAGATCAAGCGCGGCACCTTCGTCATGCCAACCCTGATCGAGCTGGACAGCTTCGACGAGCTGAAGCGCGAAATTTTCGGCCCCGTACTGCACGTTGTGCGCTACAACCGCCGCAATCTGGACCAACTGATCGAGCAGATCAACAACTCCGGCTACGGCCTGACCTTGGGCGTGCACACCCGCATCGACGAGACCATTGCCAAAGTGGTGGAAACCGCCAATGCCGGCAACATGTACGTCAACCGCAACATTGTGGGTGCAGTGGTGGGCGTGCAGCCGTTCGGTGGTGAAGGCCTGTCCGGCACCGGCCCGAAAGCCGGCGGCCCGCTGTACCTGTACCGCCTGCTGTCGACCCGCCCGGCCGACGCCATTGGCCGCCACTTCCAGCAGCAGGACGGCGAAGGCACGCCGGACCGCACCCTGCACGAACAGCTGGTAAAGCCGCTGCACGGCCTGAAGGCTTGGGCCGAGAACAACCAGCTGGCCGACCTGGCCGCGCTGTGCAGCCAGTTCGCCAGCCAGTCGCAGAGCGGCATCGCCCGCCTGCTGCCAGGCCCGACCGGCGAGCGCAACAGCTACACCATCCTGCCGCGTGAGCACGTACTGTGCCTGGCCGACAACGAAACCGACCTGCTGGCGCAGTTCGCCGCAGTCCTGGCCGTTGGCAGCTCGGCGGTGTGGGTTGACGGTGAACCGGGCAAGGCCCTGCGCGCCCGCCTGCCGCGTGAGCTGCAGGCCAAGGTGAAGCTGGTCGCGGACTGGAACAAGGATGAAGTGGCGTTCGACGCCGTGATCCACCATGGCGACTCGGACCAGCTGCGCGGCGTATGCCAGCAGGTAGCCAAGCGTGCCGGGGCGATCGTTGGGGTGCACGGGCTGTCCAGCGGTGATCACCAGATTGCGCTGGAACGCCTGGTCATCGAGCGCGCGGTGAGTGTGAACACTGCAGCGGCAGGCGGTAACGCCAGCCTGATGACCATTGGCTAATGGCTGAGGGTTGTTGAAAAAAAGGAGAGCCTCGGCTCTCCTTTTTTTATGGGTGCCTGTCCCGAAGCAGGGGCTGGACACAGGCCGTCGTAGGAGCGGGTTTACCCGCGAAAGGGCCGGGGCTGCTGGCCAATCTCCCCGGCCATTCAACGTCGCAGCCGTCACCGTATTCGCGGGTAAACCCGCTCCTACACCGGATCGGTGGCGAACACAGGTCGGAGGCTGGAAACAGGCCGTCGTAGGAGCGGGTTCACCCGCGAAAGGGCCGGGGCTGCTGGCCAATCTCCACCCGCCGTTCACCGTTGCCGCCGCTACCGTATTCGCGGGTAAACCCGCTCCTACACCGGATCGGTGGCGAACACAGGTCGGGGGCTGGAAACAGGTCGTCGTAGGAGCGGGTTTACCCGCGAAAGGGCCGGGGCTGCTGGCCAATCTCCACCTGCCGCTCACCGTTGCCACCACCACCGTATTCGCGGGTAAACCCGCTCCTACACCGGATCGGTGGCGGACACAGGTCGGGGGCTGGAAACAGG